>JAMOMG010000332.1 GCA_027068695.1 Flavobacteriaceae bacterium | reverse complement strand
ACCAAAGTAATTATAAGAATAAATGTTAAATAATAACGCATTAAGGTTGTTTTTGTAAATGTAAAAATAATTTATGGAAGATTATTTTTTTATAAATTCAACTTCATATAATTTACTCCAATGTTTGCCAGTAATAAAAATGCGATTATTTTCCTTATCAAAAGCAATACCGTTTAATACTTCATCACTATCATCTAATGTTTGTTCCCGCTGAATTTTAGTTTTTAAACTGTTTAAATTTACAACTCCTTCAACTTTTCCTGTTAAAGGGTCAATAATTAATATTGAATTTAATTGCCATCTATTTGCATAAATTTTACCATTTATGAATTCTAACTCATTTAACTTTTCAACTTTTTGCTTATTTGTATATGCCTCAATATAACTTTCTTCAAGAAGTGTATTAGGATTTAAAAACCAAATTCGTTCTGTGCCATCAGTTTTAATTAATTGTTTACCATTATTTGTCAATCCCCAGCCTTCAAGACTTTTAGTATATTTAAAATCTTTTTCTTTTTTAAATGTCTCTAAATTATAAATAAAACCAATACCTGCTTGCCAAGTTAATTGATATAATTTATTATTAAAAATGGTAATTCCTTCACCAAAATACTCCCGGCTCAAATCATATTCTTGTAAAACTTTCCCCGTTTTCAATTCAACCTTTCGAATAGAAGAACTTCCTTTTCTTCCTGTTCCTTCATATAAAAACCCATTGTAAAATACTAAGCCTTGTGTATAGGCATTTTTATCATGTGGGTAGGTGTTTATAATTTTGTAGGTGTAAATTTCGGGCGCTGCATCTGCCATAAAATAAATTGGCTTACTAATTTTTTTAGTTTTGTTTTCATAAAAAATAATGGCAGTTACTGTATGTTTTCCAAGTTTGTAATCATTTATTTTTAGGGTAATACTATTTTTATGAGTCTTTATCTTTTTTGAATCTATTGAAAATTGAACCGAATCAATTGGCTTGTCCCCTTTTTCAGTGATGGAAATTGTTAGTTCTTGACTTGACTGGATTTTTTTAGGAGTATTTAAAACAAATTTATACTCACTTTTACATGATGAAAGGAATACAAATATAAATAAACTAAAAAATGACTTATATAACATAATTTAAAAAGTGGATTTTATGAATTTTTATGTAAATAAACTAAAATATTTGTTTGAAGTTTCAAAAATATAGTTAAATTTGCAGTCTGAAAAATAAAAATAGAATTAAAACGAGTTTACGATGAGAAAAGGTATACATCCAGAGAATTATAGAATGGTAGCATTTAAAGATATGTCTAACGAAGATGTGTTTTTAACTCGTTCAACAGTAAACACTAAAGAAACGCTTGAAGTAGATGGTGTTGAATATCCTTTAGTAAAGTTAGAGATTTCAAGAACTTCACACCCTTTTTACACAGGTAAAACTAAGTTAATAGATACTGCTGGACGTATTGATAAGTTTAAAACTAAATACGCTAAGTTTAAAAAATAAAAATTTAGAATACAAGATATTTTAAAACCCTCAACTTTTGTTGAGGGTTTTTTTTATATAACAACTTGACTTAAATAAAAAATCCAATGTTAGTAAACATTGGATTTAAAAAATATAAGTATACTTTATGTTACGCTAACATAGTAACTGGATTTTCAATAAATTGTTTCAAGGTTTGTAAAAATGCAGATCCAGTTGCGCCATCAACTGTTCTATGGTCGCAAGCTAAAGTTACTTTCATAGTATTTCCAACCACAATTTCTCCATTTTTAACAACTGGTTTTTGAATAATTGCACCAACTGATAAAATAGCTGAGTTTGGCTGATTTATAATGGAGGTAAATTCAGAAATACCAAACATTCCTAAATTAGAAACTGTAAAAGTACTTCCTTCCATTTCTGCAGGAGTTAATTTTTTTGATTTAGCTCTAACGGCCATATCTTTTACTTCAGTGCCAATTTGAGTCATACTTTTTTGATCAGTGAAAGGAATCACAGGAACAACTAAGCCGTCTTCAACAGCAACAGCAACACCGATGTTTACATGATGGTTAATACGAGTTCTATCATCAAACCATTGTGAATTTACTTTAGGATGTTTTTTTAATGCCATTGCACTTGCTTTTACTATCATATCATTGAATGATACTTTAGTGTCAGGAAGTTCATTTATTGCTTTTCGAGAGGCTATAGCATTATCCATATCAATCTCAATCATCAAGTAATAATGTGGAGCCGTAAATTTTGATTCAGCCAATCTTCGCGCAATGGTTTTACGCATTTGAGAATTTGTGATTTCTTCAAAACTTTCTTCACCAATAACAGGTGTATTACTTGTGTTTTGTGTTGCTATAGGAACATAATTCTCCACATCGCGTTTTATAACTCTACCATTTTCACCTGATCCAGTAATTGAGTTTAAATTAATTCCTTTTTCTTTGGCTATTTTTTTAGCCAATGGAGAAGCAATAATTCTTGCCGAACTACTAGTTGATGAATTTTGTGCTGGCTGAGTGTTAACAGGAGTCTCTTTATCAAGTGGTTTAATTTCAGTTTTTTGTTCTTCTTTGGCTGGTGTACTTTTTGGTTCAGAAGTTTTAATTTTAAAACTTTCAATTATTTTATTAATATCTTCACCTTCTTCACCTATAATAGCTAATAAAGAATCTACGGGAGCACTTTCTCCATCATTTAAGCCAATGTATAAAAGAGTACCTTCATTGAAAGATTCAAATTCCATTGTAGCTTTATCTGTTTCAATTTCAGCTAAAATGTCGCCTTCTGAAACTTTGTCACCAACTTTTTTTAACCATTGTGCAACAACTCCTTCAGTCATTGTATCACTTAATCGGGGCATTGTTATAATTTCGGCCATTTATCTATGTTTTAAAAAAGGATAATCTTCTTGCTCATATACAATATCGTACATTAATTGCTTATCTGGGAAAGGTGACTCTTCTGCAAATTTTTGACATTCAGCCACTTTATCTTTAACCTCTTTATCCCACTCTTTAATTTTGCTTTCAGTAGCGTATTTTTTCTTCTTGATAACGTCTAAGACCTGTGTGATTGGATCAATTTTACGATATTCATCAACTTCATCTTTAGTTCTGTACTTTTGGGCATCACTCATTGAATGGCCTCTATAGCGATATGTTTTAATATCCAATAATGTAGGTCCATCGCCTCTTCTTGCGCGTTCAATAGCTTCTTCCATAGCTTCGGCAACTTTCACAGGATTCATTCCATCAACGGGGCCACAAGGCATTTCATACCCTAATCCCAGTTTCCAAATATCTTCATGATTTGCAGTACGTTCAACTGAAGTTCCCATAGCATAACCGTTATTTTCACATATAAAAACAACAGGTAATTTCCAGTTAATTGCCATATTAAAAGTTTCGTGTAAGGAACCTTGACGAGCAGCACCATCTCCAAAATAAGTTAGTGTTACACCATCTCGCTCAAAATATTTATCGGCGAAGGCTAATCCAGCTCCTAAAGGTATTTGCCCTCCTACAATTCCATGACCGCCATAAAAATTATGTTCAGGTGAAAAAATATGCATTGATCCGCCCATACCGTGAGATGTACCAGTATCTTTTCCTAGTAATTCAGCCATAATTCGTTTGGGATCAACTCCTAAACCAATTGGCTGTACATGGTTACGATATGCAGTAATCATTTTGTCATTTTTTTTCATAGCGTGTAATGCGCCAGCAAGCACAGCCTCTTGTCCATTATACAAATGTAGAAATCCTCTAATTTTTTGTTGAATATAAAGTGCAGCTAATTTGTCTTCAAACTTTCTCCAGAAGAGCATATCTTTATACCAATTAATATAGGTTTCTTTTGTGATTTTTTTCATCTATTGAGTAATATTAGATTTGTAGAATTGCAAAAGTACTGTTTTGAATTTTAGAATAAAAATTACTGGTATTTTTTTTACTACAATGTTTTCGTAAGATTTAATGGTGAAAATTAAATTATTATTAATAACTTTATATGTTTTATTGATTTAATTTCATAATACATTTTAAAATGTTGTGTTTATTTTTAGAAATTGTTCTGTAAAAAGTGTAAATAAAAAAATTGAAAATCTATTCAGTTATAGCGCTAAAAATTAAAGTTATACTACCGTTGTGGGGACGACAATTACTTTAATTGCTTATAACTGTTAGTTTTCTGATTATTGTTGTTTGTAAGAGAATTACAATAATATTATACTACCGTTGTGGGGACGATAAATATTATTACTTTTATTTAATTACATAATTAGAAAAGAAAAGTCTCGAGATTTATCTCGAGACTTTTCAATTTAGAAAGAATATTTATTTTTTATATATAATCTTCAATAGGGTTACAAGAACACACCAAATTTCTATCTCCAAAAGCATCATCAATTCTTCTAACTGAAGGCCAAAATTTATTTTCTTTTAGATATGGAAGTGGAAATGCTGCTTTTTGTCGTGTATACGGATAGTCCCATTCATTTGAAGTAAGCATCTCCTGCGTATGTGGCGCATTTTTTAGCACTGAATTTGTGTCTCCACTTTTCATTTCAGTAATTTCATTTTTAATAGTAATTAATGCTTCACAAAAACGATCTAACTCATTTTTATTTTCACTTTCTGTTGGCTCAATCATTAGTGTGTCGTGCACAGGAAATGATACCGTTGGGGCGTGATATCCAAAGTCCATTAACCTTTTAGAAACATCTGTCACATCAACTCCATTCTCTTTAAATTCTCTAAAATCAACTATCATTTCATGAGCGGCGAATCCATTTTCACCAGTATATAGAATTTTGTAATGCTTCTCTAATCTAGCCTTAATATAATTAGCATTTAAAATAGCGTACTTGGTTGATTGCTTTAAACCGTTTGCTCCCAACATTCTAATGTAGCTATATGATATTAGTAAAACCAATGCAGACCCCCAAGGAGCAGATGAAATTGCAGTTGTAGGTGTTTGACCTCCAGTTGGTATTATTGGATTTGAAGGTAAAAATGGAGCTAAATGTTTGGCTACACAAATAGGGCCAACACCTGGGCCTCCACCACCATGAGGAATTGCAAATGTTTTGTGTAAGTTTAAATGGCAAACATCGGCACCAATAGTTGCAGGATTTGTAAGTCCTACTTGTGCATTCATGTTTGCACCATCCATATAAACTTGTCCACCAAATTCATGGATAATCTTGGTAATTTCTTTTATAGAACTTTCAAAAACCCCATGAGTAGAAGGGTAGGTTACCATTAAAGCACCTAAACTATCTTTATATAATTCCGCTTTTTCACGTAAATCATCTACGTCGATATTTCCTTTGTCAGTTGATTTTGTTACAACAACTTTAAACCCGGCCATAACAGCAGAAGCAGGGTTTGTTCCATGAGCTGAGGAAGGAATTAAACAAATATTTCTATGGCTATCTCCCTTTGATTCATGATAAGCTTTGATAACTGTTAAACCAGCATATTCTCCTTGTGCACCAGAGTTTGGTTGTAATGATGTAGCTTCAAAACCTGTAATTTCATTAAGATAGGTTCCCAAATCTGTAATAACTTCTTGGTATCCTTTTGCTTGTTCAATTGGTACAAAAGGATGCATATTTCCCCAATTTGGCCAACTTAACGGAAGCATTTCGGTAGCTGCGTTTAATTTCATAGTGCAAGAACCTAAAGAAATCATAGAGTGTGTTAATGATAAATCTTTTAATTCTAGCCTTTTGATGTAGCGCATCATCTCAGTTTCTGAATGATACTTTTTGAAAATATCATTTTCCATAAAAGGAGATTGTCTTGTCAAATTTTTAGGAATAGAATTTTCCGCTACTGAATTTAAATTGATATATTTTTCACCTTCTGCTTCTGCTATAATTGAAAGAATTTCATTGATATCTTCTAAATTAGAAGTCTCATTGATTGAGATACTTACTAAATTAGATGATGGGTAGAAAAAGTTAATTTCTTTTTTTTCGGCTATTTTTTTAAGATTAGCAGCATTAGAAACTTCAACAGTTAAAGTATCGAAGAAGGCCGTATTTAATTGTTTTAGATTTAATTGTTTTAGTCCCTCGTTTAAGGTAGTAGTTAATTTTTGAATTTTACTTGCAATGTAAATTAACCCTTTTGAGCCATGATAAACGCCGTACATACCAGCCATTACAGCCAATAATACTTGCGCAGTACAAATGTTTGAAGTTGCTTTTTCTCGTTTTATATGCTGTTCACGAGTTTGTAAAGCCATACGTAAAGCACGATTACCATTTTTATCATGTGAAACACCAATAATTCTTCCTGGTATAGCTCTTTTATAGGCTTCTTTAGTTGCAAAATAACCAGCATGAGGTCCTCCGTAACCCATTGGGATACCAAATCGTTGCGTAGTACCTACGACAACATCTGCACCCCATTCTCCAGGAGGAGTTAATATTGTTAGACTTAGTAAATCTGCAGCTACAGCTATTTTTGCATCGACAACTTTTGCTTTATCAATAAAAGAAGAGTAATCATATATTTGACCACTTTTAGAAGGGTATTGGATGAGTGCTCCGTAAACAGCTGAAGTAAATTCAAAATTTTGGTGATTGCCAAAAACCAATTCGATACCAAGTGGATAAGCTCTTGTTTTTAAAACATCAATGGTTTGAGGCAATACTTCATTTGAAACAAAGAATTTAGTTGCACTTTCCTTTTTTTGAGTTCTAGATCTAGAATTAAACAGCATTAACATGGCTTCAGCAGCTGCTGTACCTTCATCTAATAAAGAAGCATTTGCTAATTCCATACCTGTAAGTTCCATTACCATAGTTTGGTAATTTAATAAAGCTTCCAATCTGCCTTGTGAAATTTCAGCTTGGTAAGGGGTGTATGAAGTGTACCATCCTGGATTTTCTAAAATATTACGCTGAATTACCCCAGGTAGAATAGTTGGATGGTAACCCAAACCTATGTAATTTTTAAATAATTTATTTTTATTAGAAAGTTTTTGAATATGTGTTAGGTATTTAAATTCACTAAGTGGTTCAGGTAAATTTAAATCTTTAGCTAATCGAATATTGGAAGGAATTGTTTTATTAATTAAATCATCTATTGAGTTTACCCCAATAGTTTTAACCATTTCTTCTACCTCATCTTTTTGAGGGCCTATGTGTCTTAAAACAAAAGAATCTGTCTTCATTTATGTAATTTGTGTGAAATAATATTTGTGAGTTCAAAATTACTGAAAATTCCATAATTAAATTGCCACTTTTATTATTGAATTCTAATATTTTGTTAACTATAAAATAGGTATATATGCAAATAACTACATTTGCAGAATGAATTTGTTAAAAAAAATAATAGATTTTTATATTTTTAGTAATATTCATGTTGCTTTGGCTGGTTTTTGCTTAACTGAAATTACCCTTATTAGATTTGGAATTAATGATAGTTTAGTGCCAGTATTTGTTGCTCTCTCTATTATAATATCTTATAATTTTATTCGCTTTTATGAAATAAAAACTAGTCGATTAAATTGGTTTAGAGCTTGGTTTTTTAGTTATAAAAAAGAATTGTTAGTATTAACTATTTTGGCTGTTTTAGCGTTGGGTTATATAATTTTATTTAGTAAATTTAAAATAGAATCATTAATCGTACTTGCACCATTTGCACTTATGACTTTTTTTTATGTAGTACCTTTATTTAAAATCGGAAAATTAGAAATTTCATTTAGAAATTTTCCTTTTATCAAGATATTTAGTATTGCAATTGCCTGGGCAGGAATTATGGTTCTTTTCCCATTGTATGAAGCTACACATTCTTTTAATTCTAATGTTTATTTAGAATTTATACAACGTATTTTATTTGTAATAGCAATTGCACTTCCTTTTGATATTAGAGACGTGAATATTGATTCAGCAATACTGAAAACAATACCTCAAACTTTTGGAATACCAACCTCAAAAGCTATAGGGTATGTTTTATTAATTATTTTTGTTGGTTTGGAATTTTTTAAGAATAAAGATTCATATTTAGATATTCTTATAATAATACTGATTTCTATTATTACTGCTTTATTTTTAAGGTTTTCATCTCCAAAAAAATCGCGATATTACACCAGTTTTTGGGTTGAGTTAATACCAGTTGTGTGGCTTGTATTAATGGTGTTATTTTCAAAAAATTAAAAGGTTTTATATGAGTACTAAATACGATAGATATTTCAAAGTAAATAAAGAAACCTGGGACAAAAAAGTAAGTGTTCATATGAAATCAGAATTTTATGATGTTGTTGGATTTAGAAAGGGAAAAACTTCATTGAATAAGTATGAATTAGAAGAATTAGGTGACGTTAAAGGTAAATCTTTATTGCATCTCCAATGTCATTTTGGTTTAGATACCTTGAGTTTTAGTAGATTGGGAGCAAGATGTACTGGGATTGACATCTCGAGTGAAGGAATTAAAAAAGCAAAATTATTGAATGATGAATTGGGTTTGAATGCCTCTTTTATAGAAAGTAATTTATATGATGTTCCTAAAAAAGTTGATGGAAAATTTGATATTGTTTTTACCTCTTACGGAGTAATTGGCTGGTTGCCAGATTTGAAAACTTGGGCAGAAATTATTACAAGTAAATTAAAAAAGGGTGGGTTTTTTTATTTGATTGAGTTTCATCCAATTGTATGGATGTTTGATTATTTACAATCACCTCCAAAGCTGAAGTATCCATATTTACAAAGTGAAGTGATTTATGAAGAGTATAAAGGAACTTATACAAATAAGGATGCTAATATTATAAGTAAAGAATATGGATGGAATCATGGTTTAGGAGAAATAGTTTCTGCATTAGCAACTGCTGGGTTACAAATTGATTTTTTACATGAATTTGAGAAATCACCCTATAATAGTTTTCCTAGAATGGAGCAAACAGAAGATGGGATGTATGTTTTAAAAGAGAATAAACAACTGTTTCCTTTAGTATATTCTATACAAGCAACTAAAAAATAAAAAAAGGCTTCCAATTGGAAGCCTTTTTTATAATGAGATAAATTATTATTTCAATAATTTATTAATTTTTTCTTTTTCTTCTTCAGCTAAAGCTCCATCAACTAAAATTCTACCACTATGCTCATCAGTAATAATTTTTTTACGACTGGCAATTTCAACCTGTCTTTGAGGAGGAATTGTAAAAAAAGAACCTCCAGAAGCACCCCTTTCAATAGATACTACAGCTAAACCATTTTTTACACTTGATCTAATTCTATTGTAGGCTTTTAATAAGTGATCATCAATTAGTTTAGAATATTCTTTAGATTTTTTAAGAAGCAACTCTTCTTCTTTAATGGTATCTCCCATAATGTCGTTTAATTCATCCGACTTATGTTTCAACAATTCTTCTTGCTTTGCAATATTTTCTTTTGTAGTTGCAATCACTTCTTTTTTTTGTTCAACCTTAGCCTTGAATTCTTTAATTCGTTTTTCAGCTAACTCAATTTCAAGTTCTTGATACTCTGTTTCTTTACTAATTGAATTAAACTCTCTGTTATTACGCACATTTTTTTGTTGTTCAGCGTATTTTTTAAGTAAAGTTTTTGCCTCTTCAATTACAGATTTTTTATTAGAAATTTCACCTTTTAAGTTTGTTACATCGTCATTTAAATTTGTAAGTCTTTTGTTTAAACCCACAATTGCATCTTCTAAATCTTCAATTTCTAAAGGGAGTTCACCTCTTACATTTTTAATTTCATCAACTCTTGAATCAATTAATTGTAAGTCGTAAAGAGCTCTTAATTTTTCTTCAACAGTAACTTCTTTCTTTTTGGCCATATTATAAGTAATAAATTGGATTTGTGTTTTTTTGTGATAAAATGATTGCAAAATTAGGAAATTTTTTTGTAAGTATCTCAACTAAAAGATTTTTTGTGAACTGTTCACTTTCATAATGCCCTATATCTGCAATAACAAGTTTGTTTTCTGCTTTGTAAAATTCATGATATTTAATATCTGCAGTAATATATATATCAGCTTTTTTATGAATTGCATTTTTAATAGCAAAACTACCTGACCCTCCTAAAACAGCAACCTTCTTAATGGGTTTACCAATTAATTTAGAGTGTCTAATACCTTTTGCATTCATTGTTTTTTTAAGGAAATTTAAAAATTCGGTCTCACTTTTTTCTTCGGGTAATTCACCAATCATTCCAATACCTATTTCTTGATGTAAATTATCTAAAGAAACAATATCATAGGCAACTTCTTCATAAGGGTGTACTTTAAAAAGGGTGTTTAAAATATGTTGTTCTTTATGTTTTTCAAAAATAACACTTATAAATGTTTCGTTTTCTGTATGAGTTTCTTCTTTTTTACCAATTGTAGGGTTGGAATTTTTATTTCCTCTGTAAGTTCCATAACCATCAGTATTAAAACTACAATTATCATAATTTCCAATGCTACCAGCTCCTTCTTTAAAAAGAGCCAACCTTACTTCTTTAGCATTTTTGATAGGAACGTATGTAGTTAATTTTTTTATGGTATGTTTTTGTGGAATTAGTATTTCTTTATTTTGCAAGCCTAAAACTTCACAAATTTTAGCATTTACACCTTGAAATGAATTATCTAAGGCCGTATGCATTGAATAAATTGCAATCTCATTTTTAATTGCTTTTAATACAACTCTTTCTACATAATTTGAGCCAGTTAATTTTTTTAATCCTGAAAAAATAATGGGATGAAAACTTACAATTAAATTACAATTGTTTTCAATAGCTTCGTCAACTACATTCTCTAGTGTATCTAGTGTAACTATTACTCCTGTTACTTTGGTGTTATAATTACCAACTAACAGGCCCACATTATCAAAACTCTCAGCATAATTTAGCGGTGCAATTTCTTCAATAGAAGTTGTAATGTCTTTAATTTGTATCATAAAAAAGTTATTATTAAAGCAAAGGTAAATTTAACAGAGTAAAGTTAAAGTATTTAAATAGAAATTTAATAATTTGTTTTGTATTTTCGCTTTCAGTGAATTTTTTACGACAAATAGCATACCCACTTTCTTTATTGTATGGCCTAATTACAAGTTTTCGTAATTTTTTATACAATAAAAATATAATTAAGTCTACAGCATTTAAAACACCAGTAATTGTAGTTGGAAATTTGAGTGTTGGAGGAACTGGTAAAACACCTCAAATAGAATATTTAATTAGGTTATTGCAAAATGATTATAAAATAGCAGTTTTAAGTAGAGGTTATAAAAGAAAAAGCAAAGGGTTTATAATTGCAGATGAAAATATTACAGCTGATATAATTGGCGATGAGCCTTTTCAATATTACAAGAAATTTCAAGATATAATTGTTGCTGTTGATACAAATAGAACAAATGGAATACATCTTTTAGAGAAATTAAAAAACCCGCCAGATGTTATTTTATTAGATGATGCATTTCAGCATAGAAAAGTAAGAGCAGGTTTTAATATTTTATTGACTTCGTATAATAATTTGTATGTAGATGATATGTTGTTGCCAACAGGAAATTTAAGAGAAAAAATTTCAGGAGCAAAAAGAGCTCAAATTATTATTGTAACAAAATGTCCAAGTAATATTTCTAAAAAAGAACAGTCTAAAATTGTTAAAAGATTAAACCCAACAAACAAACAAACAGTATTTTTTACAACTATTGAATATGATAATGAGTTAAAAGGTTTTTCAAATATAAATTTTGAAGAGGCTAAAAATATGGAAATTCTATTAATAACAGGAATTGCAAATCCAACGCCTTTAATAAATTATTTGAATAGTGAGAAAATTAAATTTAAGCACTTGAAATACCCTGACCATTATCATTTTAGAAATAAAGATATTGAAGTTATAAATGATGCATTTGATACAATTCCGTCAAATAAAAAAATAATTTTAACAACAGAGAAAGATTATGTTCGTATCTTTGTCGAATTGCAAAATTTGGTTTTTATAGAAATAAAAACAAAATTTGTGAATAGAAGTATAGATTTTGATAAAATAATAAAGAAATATGTGGAACAAAGTTCAGGAGACCGTTAAATTTCTTCAAGAGAAAGGAATTATAATGCCAGATTATGGTATTATATTAGGTACAGGATTAGGGAATTTAGTAGAAAAAATTAATATTGAGATTAGTATACCCTATAGTGAAATACCAAATTTCCCGGTATCAACAGTAGCTGGTCATTCGGGAGAATTAATTTTTGGAAGTATAGGAAATAAAAAAGTTGTTGCTATGCGAGGGAGATTTCATTTTTATGAAGGCTGGAGTATTGAGCAAACAATTTTTCCTGTACGTGTTATGAAGTTTTTAGGTGTTGAAAATTTAATTGTTTCTAATGCTTCAGGTGGTGTAAACTCAAATTTTAAGGTTGGAGATATTATGTTGATTACAGATCATATAAATTTTATGCCTGCACATCCATTACATGGTGAAAATGATGACCGTTTTGGGCCAAGATTTGTTGATATGCATGAGCCGTATAGTAAAAAAATGATTGCTAAAATGGAAAAAATAGCCGTTAAATTAAATATACCTATTCAAAAAGGAGTTTATTTAGCATTGCAAGGGCCTACTTTTGAAACTCCTGCTGAGTATAAAATGGTTAAAATATTAGGAGCAGATGCAGTGGGAATGTCTACAGTGCCTGAAGTAATTGCTGCGAAGCATTTAGGGATGACTTGCTTTGGGATATCAGTAATTACAGACTTAGGTGTAGAGGGGAAAGTAGAAGCAGTATCGCATGAAGAAGTTCAAAAGGCTGCTAAACTTTCTGAGGATGCCATTGGTAGATTGGTAGCTGAATTTGTAAAGTCTTAAAAACAAATAAATAACATTATTAAAGTCCGCTTTTAGCGGACTTTTTTTTTATGGAAACATTTATAATTTATTATAGTATAAACTTTTTATTATTCCATCTGCAAGTCCAATTTTAGGAACAAATATTTTAGTTGCACCACTCCATTTCATAGCTGATAAGTATATTTTTGTAGCAGGTAAAATTACATCAGCTCTATCAGGGTTTAATCCTAATTCTGAAATACGTTGTTCATAAGTCATTTGTTTTAAAAAATGATAATGAGCTTTTATATAAATTAGTGAAAGTGGTTTGCCCATTGGTTTTCCTGAAAGTTTAAATATTTTATTAATATTGCCTCCAGAACCAATGAGTGAAAGGTTTTTTAGGTCTTTAGTATTTTCTTTTATCCAAATTTCAATTTCATTCCAAATTTGTTTGGCTTCACTTTTACTGTAATTTAATATTCGTACAGTACCAATTTTAAAAGATCTTGAGTTGGTAATTTGTCCATTTGAAAATACGGTAAATTCTGTACTGCCTCCTCCAACATCTACGTATAAATAAGGTTTATTTTTTTCAATAAAGTTTGAGATATCAGTTGAAAAGATGATTGCAGCTTCTTTTTTACCATCAATAATATTAATTTTTACAGAAGTTTTTTCAAAAATTTCATTGGCAACATTAATACCATTATCTGCTTCTCGCATTGCTGAAGTTGCACAGGCGTAATATTTTTTAACTCCGTGAACATCCATTAGCAACTTAAAGGCATTCATTGCTTTTAGCATTCTATTTTTATTTTCTTCAGAAATTTCACCTTTAATAAAAGAATCAGTACCTAAACGAATTGGTACACGAACTAAAGCCGATTTTCTAAAGCTGGGTTTGTCGCTATCTTCCTCAGTAATTACATTTGTAATTAGTAGTCTAACAGCATTAGAGCCAATATCAATTCCAGCAAGTTTTTCAATTTTCAAAATTGGGCTATTTATAATTTTTAGGAAATTCAGTTAAAAATGTTTTTCCAGATTTAATATTTTTCCAATGGTTTGTTTCAAATTTAATTCCTATTACACCACAGGTTGAAACATGATTTAACAATTTATCTCCAAATTTATTAACAAAATCACTTATGCCGTGGTCATGACTAAAAATTATAGCAGAATCAAATCCATCATCTAAGGCTTTTACTGTTTTAATTAAATAACCATCGCTAAAATTATACAGTGATTTACTTATTTTAATGTTTGCAAGTGGATAATTAAAAGTATAACTAAAAATCATAGCAGTATGTAAAGCCCTGTTAGCACAGCTGGCAATAAAAACATCGGGGCAAGCAATTTTTTTTTGTAAAACTCCTGAAATTAAATAGGCATCTTTAATACCTCTTTTTTTTAAAGGTCTGTCAATATCTTTAATACCTTCATATTTCCAAGAAGATTTTGCGTGTCTAACTATATAGAGTGTTTTCATTTGGTATTGGTTGAGGTTCAAATATAAAAAATTAAGGAGCCAATCGTTCAATTTTCCAGTTAAAATCTTCTTGTAATGTATACCTAATTCTATCGTGCATTCTATTAGGTCTTCCTTGCCAAAATTCAATACTTTTAGGTTTTACAATATAACCTCCCCAGTGTTGAGGCCTTGGAATTTCTTTATGTTTAAATTGCTTTTCAAATAAAGCTAAACGATTGTCTAAAAATTCACGAGAAGGAACTACCTCACTTTGGTTTGATGCCCAGGCACCTAATTTACTTCCATCTGGCCTAGATTCAAAATAGCCATCAGATAAATTTGCTGCAATTTTTACTGCTTTTCCCTTAATAATTACTTGTCGTTCTAAATTATTCCAAAAAAAAGACAAACAAACATTAGGGTTACTTTCAATAGATTTCCCTTTATCACTATTGTAATTTGTATAAAAAATAAAGCCTTCCCAAGTGAATTTTTTTAGAAGTACAACCCTACTTTTTGGTGTTCCATCTCTGTCAATTGTCGCAATAGTCATTGCATTTGGTTCAATGTTACCTCCAAATTCTTCAACTTCATAAAACCATTTTTGAAATAATTCTATTGGATTTTCGGGAACTTCTTTTTTTGAAAGCTCTTTCTTTTTATAGATTTTTCGATAATTACTTAAATCTTTCTCCATACAACAAAAATAAAAATTATTTGTTGGGTTTTCTAATTAAATACAGTCCAATAAAAGTTAAAAGCCCATTTACTATTAAAAGTTCATACCCAAATATGTAACCATTCAAAAAATAAGTAGAATAAGCATTTGTAAAATAACTTATTATAACAGATAACACTGCTACAATCCAAACATACCTATCTTTAATAACATATTTTGTGAAAATTCCAAAAGAAAATAACCCTAAAAGAGGTCCGTAAGTATAGGAAGCTACTAATAATAAGCTACTTATAACATTATCTTGCAAAAGGTATTTAAAAATTATAATTATAATAATTAATAAAATAGAGATTAAAACATGCGTTTTTTTTCGAATATATTTTTGTTTTGATTTTTCTTTATTTTCAATATCTAAAAAATCGATGCAAAAAGAGGTTGTTAAAGAAGTTAAAGCACTATCAGCACTTGAATAGGCAGCAGCAATTAATCCTAAAATAAACACAATGCCAATATAAATACCCAAATTACTGTTTAAAGCTATTTCGGGAAATAGTAAATCGGTTTTTAGTTTACCATCAATAATAGGAATTGAAACATGAAATTTTTGAGCATAAATAAATAATAAAGCGCCTAAAAATAAAAAAATAAAATTTACAATTATAAGTATAAAACCTAGTGAAACAACATTCCACTGCGCTTCTTTTGTATTTTTACAAGTTAAGTTTTTTTGCATCATGTCTTGATCTAAACCGGTCATTGCAATTGCAATAAACATTCCACCTAGAAATGATTTTATAATGTATTTTTTATCATTAAAATCATCAAGAAATAAAACTTTACTGTATTTATGGTATTCTTCAGAGGTGAAAACGTCAAATATAGACCAGTTTAACTTATCTAAAATGAGGTAAATAGTTGCGATAACCGCAAAAAGCATTAATGTAGTTTGAAAAATGTCAGTCCACACAATTGTTTTAATACCTCCTTTAGAGGTGTAAATCCAAATTAATAAAACTGAAAAAATAACGGTTATTTCAAAAGGAACATTCCAAAAGTCAAATATGAAATATTGCAGTACTGAAACAACTAGAAATAATCTAAAAGAGGCAATTAAAATTCTGGATACAAAGAAGAAAAAAGCACCTGTTTTATGCGAGGTTGAACCAAATCGTTGTTTTAAAAACTCATAAATTGAAATAATTTTTAAGTTGTAATATATGGGGATAAGTACATAAGCAATTACAAAATAGCCAAACAAATAGCCAATTACAATTTGCATATAGCTAAATTGAGAGCTTTGTACCAAACCTGGCACTGATATAAATGTTACGCCTGATAGAGAACCGCCAATCATACCAAAAGCAACTACATACCAAGGAGATTTTTTATTGGCGCTAAAGAAACTCTCATTAGTGTCACTTTTTCCGGTAAAGTAAGAAATTAGAAGCAGTATACTAAAGTAAATTGTAACTAGAGAAAGTAAGTAAATAGGCTTCATTTATAGCTAAATGTATTTGAAACAACAAAGAAACTAAAATTATTGAGAATATCATTTCCTAATTGTACATTTGCGAAATGAATTTTTCTTCAAAACTTTTGGAAAATGCAGTAAATGAAGTATCTCAATTACCAGGTATTGGTAAAAGAACTGCTTTGCGATTGGTATTACATTTGTTAAAGCAACCAACTTCACAAACACATCAATTATCAAAATCATTAACGAACTTAGTTGATGAAATTAAATTATGTGAAAAATGCCACAATATTTCAGATGTTGCTATATGTGAAATTTGTGCAAACCCTTCAAGAAACTCTGAAATTATTTGTGTTGTTGAAGATGTTCGTGATGTAATGGCTATAGAAAATACAGCACAATTTAAGGGGTTATATCATGTTTTAGGAGGTAAAATATCACCAATAGAAGGAATAGGCCCTCAAAACTTGACAATAGAAAGCCTGATTGAAAAAGTGAAGAACGATAAAGTGAAAGAAGTAATTTTTGCTTTAAGTTCCACTATTGAAGGAGATACAACCAACTTTTATATTTTTAAACAATTAGAAAAATTTACAGTAAAAACTTCAACAATTGCACGTGGTATATCAGTTGGTGATGAACTGGAATATGCTGACGAAATCACATTAGGAAGAAGTATTGTAAATAGAATCCCGTTTGAAAAATCGCTATAGTTTATGGATTTATCTGTAATTATTGTAAGCTATAATGTTCAATATTTTTTGGAACAATGTTTATTAAGTGTTCAGGCAGCTTCTACTAATTTAAAGGTTGAAATTATAGTAGTTGATAATAATTCAACAGATGAAAGCTGTAAATTAGTATCTGAAAGATTTGCGAAAGTTCACCTTATTAAAAATAAAATAAATTTAGGTTTTTCTAAAGCGAATAATCAAGGTGTTGAAATAGCAAAAGGAGAATATGTTTTAATTTTAAATCCGGATACTGTAGTTGCGGAAGATACTTTTACTCAAATTTTAAGCTTTGCAAAAACAAAACAAAACTTAGGTGTTTTAGGGGTTAAATTAATTGATGGATCGGGGCGATTTTTGCCAGAGAGTAAAAGAGGTATACCAACTCCAGGAGTTGCATTTAATAAGCTTTTTGGCGTTTCAAGTAAGCGAACTGGGAAATATTATGCAACACATTTAAGTGATGATGAAACAGGGGTAGTTGATATTTTAGTTGGTGCGTTTATGTTTTTAAAACGCTCAGTTTATAATGAAGTTAAAGGATTTGATGAAGATTATTTTATGTATGGAGAAGATATTGATTTAAGTTATAAAATTTTGAATAAGGGTTATCAAAATTATTATTTTTCAAAAACAACTGTAATTCATTATAAAGGAGAGAGCACTGTAAAAGATATAAAATATTTGCATTATTTTCATAAAGCAATGAAAATATTTTACCGAAAACACTTCAGGTTAAATTATATTTATGATTTCATTATGAGTTTTGGAATTGAATTTTGGTTTTTGCTAAAATATTTGAAATTTGTACAATTTAGAGAGAAATCACAGCTAACATTTAATGTGCTGTATCTGGGAAATAATAAGTTGATAAGCAATTATTTAGGTGGTAAATACTTATTAATTAATGAAGAGTTAATGGATAATTTTAACCAAATAAAAACAATAGTTAAGCAAAAAGAAATAGATACTATTATTTTTGACAATGAAATTGTTACTAACAAAAAAATAATTACACATTTTGAAGCTTTAAAAGGTGAAAGTGTAGCTTTTAAGATACACCCTAAAAGCACTAATTTTTTAATTGGAAGTACAAGTGTTCAAAAAAGAGGACTTGTAGAAGTAATTAAATAAGATACTATTTTTCAATGCTGATTCTTGCGTCTACAGCTATAATTTCTTTAGAATTTCCTAATAGTGGATTTAAATCTAACTCTATTATTTCTGGTGCGATAGTTACTAAATTTGAAATTTTGGTAATAATTTCGGCAAATAAATCTTTATTTACACCTTCTTGATTTCTAACTCCTTCAATAATTTTATAAGATTTCAAGTTTTGAATCATTTCAGTAGCTTCACTGATAGAAATAGGTGCTAATGCTGCTGAAGTATCTTTTAAAACTTCAATATAAATTCCTCCCAATCCACATAAAACTAAGTGCCCAAAACCACCCTCTTTTTTGGCTCCAATAAATAGTTCAACTCCTTTTTTCATAGGTTGTATTAAAACAGCTTCAGCATTTTTGATTTGCATGATTTTATTAAATGAATCCACTAAATTTTCCTTTGAAGCTATATTTAAAATAATACCTCCAACATCACTTTTGTGTATGGGCCCCACAATTTTCATAACTACAGGAAATCCAAGTTTTTGGCTGGCTAAAATGCATTCTTCCTTTGAATTACAAATAGCTTCACTTACCACTGGGATTTTAGCTGCAATTAATAACTCTTTAACTTGTTGAGGTTGTAAAAATCCATTGGTTGAATTTTTGATAATATTTCTAATTGTTTTTAAATCAACTGTAAAGGATTTTGTATCTTCAGTATTTGGAATTGAAGGTTTGAATGTTTTGGCTAAAGCATTTCCAAATAAAACCTCATCAGGAAACATAACATTCCCTTTTGAAATAAAATAATCAATTTCTTTTTTAACATTTACAACTGAAGGTAAAACAGGGAAAATGGGTTTTTTACAAGTTCTCATTTTTTTATTGAGTACCTCGTAAACATCGTATACTTCAAACAAGCCAGGACTACCAAAGATAACTACCATTGCATCAATTTCTGAAAATTTATTTTCACAATAATCAATAATTGTTTCTAATTGTTCTGCATTTCCAGTAGCTAAAAAATCTATAGGGTTAGATATAGATGAGCCTAAATATAATTTGGAGCGTAGTTTATTCGCTTCTTTACCTTTAATTTCAGGGACATTCAATCCGTTTTTCGACAATGTATCAGTTAACATTACAGCAGGGCCACCAGCATGTGTAATAATTGCTATGTTTTTACCTTTCAACACTGGAAGTGTAAAAATTGAGGCAACAGTAATTAATTCATTTCTGCCGTAACAACGTACAATACCTGCTTTTTTAAACAATGCATCCACAGCAACGTCTGAATTAGCTAGTGCGCCCGTGTGTGAGCTTGCAGCTCTGCTTCCTGCTGAAGAACTCCCTGCTTTTATAGCCGCAATTTTACATCCTTTTTGAATTAAAGATAATGCATGTTTTAATAATTTTTGAGGATTTTCAATACTTTCAATATAGAGTAATTTTACTTTAGAACTTGTAGTATTATCAAAAGTAATATCTAAATATTCTAGTATTTCTTCAACGCCAATTTGAGCAGAATTACCAACCGAATAAACACTGGAAAATGTAAGGCCAGTTGCCATAGCAGCTTCGATAATAAAAACGGCAGTTGCCCCAGATCCAGAAATAAAATCTACTCCTTTTGAATTTAATTTAGGAATTGGTCTTGTAAAAACTCCAACATAATTTTGATTTATTAAGCCAATGTTATTTGGGCCTAAAAGTGTACCGCCAGCATTTTTTATTTCGTTGACGATTTCTTGTTCTAATTTTTTTCCTTCGTCATCTTTTTCACTAAATCCTGCTGAAAAAATAATAAATCCTTTGGTGTTTTTTTGCTGGGTTAAGACTTTAACAGTTTCTAGCGTAAATTTTGCAGCAATAGCAATTATTGCTAATTCAACTTCGGGAATTTTAGAAACCTCTTGATAACATTTTACACCTTGAACTACTGTTTCTTTTGGGTTAACAGCTATTAAATTTCCTTTAAAATGATGTTCAATTAAATTTTTAAGAACGCTGCCACCTGGTGTATGTATATTGTTAGATGCTCCAACAATAGCAATGCTTTTAGGATTAATTAGATTTTTATGTAACATTTACAAGTATTTATAAGGCAAATTCGGTTGCTATTTCTTTTCCTTTATTAAAAGCATCAATATTTTTATTTACAATACGTTCTCCTTTACGTTTAAAAAGTGTTTTAATAGCTTGTTTCAAACTTTCTTCACTCAAAGGAATAATAGATGAGGCAGCACCTAGTAAAACAATATTGGTGGCTCTGGAATTGCCTAAATCTTTAGCTATTTTTTTAGCGTCAATTATAATGTTGTTCGGATACGATTTTATTTCAGCATATAACTCTTCTAATTCAGGATAATCAGTAATATTTAAAAAAGGATTTAAATCGGTTATTAAATATCCATCTTTTTTTAAAAAAGGTAAATAGCGCAATAATTCCATAGGTTCTACAGAAATTATCATATCGGCTTTTCCCTGTGGAATTAAATCAGAATAAATTTTAGTATCTGAAATTCGAACGTGAGATTGTACTGCTCCACCTCGTTGGCTCATACCGTGAATTTCAGATTGTTTTAGGTGTAAATTAGATGCCAACGCAGCTGTATCTAAAATTGCGGCAATGGTTAATATTCCTTGTCCTCCAACTCCTGCTAATAATATATTTGTTTTCATTTATTACAGTTAATTTAATGAAACTTTTTTAATTTCTTTTAATTTGTCTTTTTTCTCTTTTGGTAATTGAACACATGGGCGTTGAGAAATAATTACTGAAACACCATTATAATTAATTTCTTCACGAATTAAATCTATATTTTCATCTAAATTTTTATGAAGAGGAGTTATTACTTTCAAGTGATTTTCTTCAACACCTAATCCTCTGCAAATATCTATCAGTCTTCCAGAAGCTGATGAATCTTGTGCTCCTGTCATTGCAATAGCAGAATTATCTGAAATGATAACCGTTATAGGCGTTTTTTCAATAACAGCGTTTAACAGGCCTGTCATTCCAGAATGGGTGAATGTTGAATCTCCAATAATTGCAATTGATGGGTGAATACCCGCATCAGCAGCACCTTTTGCCATAGTAATAGAAGCTCCCATTTCTATAAGTGCATCTATACTGTTGTATGGAGGTAACGCACCTAAAGCATAACATCCAATATCACCAAAAACTTGTTGACTTTCAGTTTCTGTTTTTAATCTATTGATGGCATCAAATAAATCACGATGGCCACAACCTACACATAATTCAGGAGGTCTTCCCGAAACTACTTTTGGAATATTTTCGTCAATTACAATGTCAAACCCTAATGCGTTTGCAATATTGTCTGGGTTTAGTTCTCCAACTCTTGGGATATCACCGCTTAAACGTCCAATAACTTTCCTGTTTTCGCCTAAGAAGTCTGAAATAGCTTCTTCAATAAATGGGTAACCATCTTCTAATACCAATACTTTTTTACAGGTATTAAATAATTTTTTGATTGGTTTTTTAGGAATTGGATACTGTGAAATTTTTAAAATAGGATAGGGGCATTTGCCACTTTCAAAATTTTCCATTAAATAGTTATAAGCAATTCCAGAAGCTATAATCCCTAAAGAAGTGTTAGGGCCTTTAATAAACTCATTGAAATAGCTATTTTCAGAGTTTTCAAGTATGTCAGATTGAATATTAACTAAATATTTGTACCTGTTTCTAGCATACATTGGGATTAATGAAAATTGAGTTGAATTTTTTGGTAGGTGGATGTTATTTTGTTTTATTCTATTTCCCACATTTATGCCAGCTCTTGAATGTGACAATCGTGTTACCATTCTCAATAATACAGGTAAACTATATTTTTCAGATAAATCAAAAGCATATTTTGTAATGTCGTAGGCTTCTTGTTGATTGGAAGGTTCTAGCATAGGTACCATAGCAAATTTTCCGTAAAAACGAGAATCTTGTTCATTTTGTGACGAATGCATAGAAGGATCATCGGCTACTACTACAACCAAACCACCGTTAATACCAGAAACAGACATATTCATAAATACATCGGCAGCAACATTTAAACCAACATGTTTCATAACTACCATAGCTCTTTTACCGGCATAAGACATGCCAAGTGCAGATTCCATTGCTGTTTTTTCATTCACAGACCATTGTGAATGTATATTTAACTCTTTAGCTATTTTTGAACGTTGTATATATTCAGTAATTTCTGTTGAAGGAGTTCCAGGATATGCATAAACACCTGATAATCCAGCATCAATGGCTCCTTGTGCCAAAGCTTCATTGCCTAATAGAAGTTTTTTCATAAAATTCTAGTTTATATAATTGTCTATATTGTGCTGTAAAAATAATTAAATATTTTCATTTTTTGTATGATTAAAGTCATACATAAAGCGCGTAATATATTGATAAACAGAATATTATATTTATAATAAAAATTACAAAAAATTATGTATTAGAAGGGTGTTTAAACTTTTTTTATGATAAATTTATATTAAAAGTATTAAGTTTTTAAGAATTTGTTATTTGAGAAGTTCTAAACTTAGTTTTTGTCCCAATTCTTTTTATTTCTAATATTTTTGTATAATTTAATTCCAAGCATTAGTAATATAGATACACTAATAATGCCTATTACTCCAAAAATCCAACCTAATGAATTTTTGAGTATGACTAAAAAAACACAGGCAAATAAAATAAT
>JAMOMG010000331.1 GCA_027068695.1 Flavobacteriaceae bacterium | reverse complement strand
TTTATAGCAGCTACTCTTGCAAAAGTTTTCCTGTTTGCTCTAATTATTTTCCAAGGAACAACAGCACCCTCATTTGTTTTTTCAAACATTAAATTTTTGTATTTTGTATAAACATCCCACAATTCTTGTGCTCTTTCATCAACAGCTGTCATTTTCCATTGTTTTAATGGATCTCTTTTAATATCATCAAAACGTTTGGCTTGTTCCTTTTTTGAAATTGACATATAAATCTTTACCAATCGTATCCCCGATTCTGTAATCATTCGTTCGAAATCATTTACTTGATTCATAAAAATATCATATTCTTCAAGTGTACAAAAATCATTCACGGGTTCAACAACAGCTCTGTTATACCAACTTCTATCAAAAAAGATAATCTCACCTGCTTTTGGAAACTGCTTTACATACCGTTGAAAATACCATTGAGACTGTTCATCTTCAGTTGGTTTTGGTAATGCCACTATACGAAGGTGTCTCGGATTCATTCTTTCAATTGTTCTTCTAATAGCTCCTCCTTTTCCTGCAGCATCTCTTCCTTCAAAGATTACTATTATACGTTCATTTTCATCTATAGCCCAAGATTGTAATCTTATAAGTTCTACTTGTAATTTTTTTAATTTTTTTTCATACTTAACGTATCTAACTGCTTTCTCTAAATTATATGGTTCTTTAGATAATAATGCTGTTAACCCTTTATTAGTGTTTAAAATTTTTACATCTTCCTGTGTCAATATATATTCTTCGTGCATAATTAATCTATTTGGTTAGATGAACGATAATATCTCATAATTATGTTAGGGTCTGGAAGTAATGAAGTAGATGCTTCATCTTTACCATCATAGTCAAATTTAGATAAAACATATCTTATACATTCTAAACGTGCAATTTTCTTATCATTAGCTTTTACAATAATCCAAGGACTATAACTTGTATGTGTTTTACTAAACATTTGCTCCTTATAATAGCTATAAGTATCCCATAACTCTTGTCCTTTTTTATCTACTGGGCTAAACTTCCAACGTTTTAAAGGAGTTTCTAAACGTGCATTAAAACGTGTTA
>JAMOMG010000330.1 GCA_027068695.1 Flavobacteriaceae bacterium | reverse complement strand
TGATGGTATAAGCGATATTCTATGGAGACACTCAGCTGTTGGTCAATATCTTAATACCTACATGAATGCTGATGGTTCTGTAAAATCTCTAGTACCTGGTTTAAATATACCTCTTAATAACAAAATTGAAGCAACAGGAGATTTTGATGGAGATAAACTAGCTGGTGACATCTTATGGAGAGATGTAAATAGTGGTAACTACTTTGTCTATTTTATGAATGCTGATGGCACAAGAAAAGGATATAGTGGTATCAACCTTATGCCTCTCGATTGGGAAATTCAACCTCAATAGTAGGCTAACAGCAAAGCTACTTTAGCAAGTAGCTTTGCTACAATAAGACAAAGAAAACCATATTATTAATAAAGGTTAATATGAAAAATAAATTATTTTATATATATCTATTTTTACTTTCGCTCTGCTTTCAAAGTTGCAATTCTAACGAACCTCATAAAAATCCCATTGACTATGAAAAAAAAATTATAACTAATGATTATAAGTATAATCGTATTACATTTGCAGGAAGCTCCATAACTTGGGGTGCTGGATTTTTAAGTCCCTTATCATACATTGGTGAAGTAGAAAAACATCTTAGAGACAATATTGCAACAACAATTATGCCAAATCTGTTAAATAATAATGCAATAGAGATAAGCGATCCTTTATCTTACAAAGAGAAACTGTATAAATATAGCGGGATAGACACCAACATTAGTGGCTCAATATATGGAAATAAAATAAGCATAGCCTTTGCAAGAGAAAGAGGAAATAAAGGTGCGGCAAATATAGAACTATATATTGATGGAGTACTGCACGATGAATTTTCAACTATAAATAATGAGTTTTATGCTGAAAATATTTTTAAAACTTTTACTGGTAATGGAGAACAACTTGCTTTTGATTTAGGTTATATACATACATTTAACCACTCACTAACAATCAATGGTACAAAGTATAATATTTCAAGATGGCCATCAAACCCTAAAAATAATGCTATGATTTTAAGAAAAATAAATAATGATGGATTTGTACATCATTTTTTAGCCTTTGAAAATCCTCCATCAAAGGAAGACAATATTCAATTAATTTTTTCTGTTGGTGAAACTATAAAACCTGTAAAATCTACAATCTCTAATATATTAAAAGAGATAAACTCTAGCATAGAATATCAATATGGTGATGACACAAAAAGCCTAATTACTTTGAGAACAAACAAAGGTTTGGATTTTAGACAAACAGATAAGAGGGCTATTAAAACATGGAAATTCAATCGCTCCAAAAATAGATATTTTACATTCAAGATTAAAGAACTCTCCCCTAATGCTACAGGTGATACACCAGAATTTTTTTTAAACTTCATCACTAATCATATGTATTATTTCCAAAATGCTGGAATAGGAGCTTCAACCGCGGAAGATTTGCTAAAAGCTAATAATACATTAAGAACAACTACACAAATCAATAACTTTAAACCTGATTTGATTCTTTTAGAATCAAGCACAAATGATGATTGGCGTCTTATTAATAAAGATGGTACACCTACTGATTTAGGAAATTATTGGATGGCATATGACGGTATTAAAATGAACACTATGTTTAATTACATTCCTGCTGAAATATCTGAATATTCAATTAAATTAGATTCTAATGCTACTTATGGGAATATAAAAAAAGGAGATATATTAATTATAGGTAAAGGGGAAGATAATAGAGCCCTCGAAGTAAGAATTATTGAATCTTGGAATCCTATAAATAAAATAGCAACATTCAATAAATCACTTTCAATTAATGATTATAATGGCTCATTTGGTCAAATAAAAAGAATAGATTATTGGGCAAAAAATATTAAATCTTTTTTTAGAGAACTAGATAATAATCCTGATATAATGATTGCAACAAGTGGTGTTCCAAACATACATGACAGAAGATTAGAAGGGTATAGAGAAAAAGGACAAGAACTAGCAAGAACTTTAAATGCACATTTTATAGATTTTTATCAAGTTACCTATGATTGGAAATATGGAAACCCTCTACATATCATAGATAATACTTGGTCAGAAGACAATACTCATCCAAATAAAAAAGGAAATGAGCTTTTTGGTAGTGCTATAATCAAAACTCTTTCACAAATAATACCAATAAAATAATATTTTTTTATAATTAATATAACAGTCTCATAGGTTTAAAAATTTTATGTGCCTTTATATCAGTTATAAAGCTGATATTATAAGGGTGAGGCATTGTATGTTTTTTAAAACTTTTTGCTTCATCCACTTTTTCTAAAACCTCCGCCATTTTCCCAAATAAAATAAGCTCAATATCTTCGTCTTTTAATTTACTTAAAAGTGTTTTTATAAATTTATTCCATTTTTTTATATGTATCTTTGAGTCCTCTTTTGCTGTAAATATCAATGCCATATTTAAAAGTAAAACACCATTTTTTTCAAAATTATCTTTTAAATCAAAAATTGAGTTTATATAAAGTGTTTTATCTATTTTAGAGATTGCATCTTTTGAAAAATCATCT
>JAMOMG010000329.1 GCA_027068695.1 Flavobacteriaceae bacterium | reverse complement strand
TTGAAAAACTTAAAAGTTACGCATTACAAGTAAACCCTAAGTTGCAATTTTTTGAAGTTTCAGCAACAACGGGAGAAGGTATGAGTAAATGGTATCAATGGCTAAAATCTAATATATAATAATATGTGTTTATCAATTCCTGGAAAATTAATAGAAATTACAAACGAGTTAGACGAAGTTTTTAGAATTGGAAAAGTCTCGTTTGATGGAATAATAAAAGAAGTAAGCCTCACTTTAGTTCCTGAAGCCAAGGTTGGAGATTATGTTATGGTTCATGTAGGTGCTGCAATTTCTGTAATTGATGAAGAAGAGGCTAAAAAAACTTTTGATATTTTAATGCAACTTGATGAATTGAAAGATTTAGATATTCCTGAAGATATTAAAAATCAAAATTCCAATTAAACACATCTGTTTTTAAACCAAAAGAGAACCATGTGGTATTTGATTTATCAAAAACACCTGTTGGAGCATCTGGGTTAAAATTTCTAAATGTTAATCCTGCAAACAACTTTAAATTAGTAGCTGGATTTACCAAATAACCCAGTTGTAAATCACCAATAAAAATTGAGGCTGAATTTCCTTGCCCTATGTTATTTCCATAATCTGAAACTCTATTGTCATTATCCTCAAAAACATTTCCTCCATAACTAAAAGTATCTGTTCCATTGTCAAAATCAAATCCTTTTTCCCCAAAAATAATTTTAGCATTTGCAAACCAACGACCTTTTGTATATCTCGCTATACCAACAGTTTCTCTAAAATTAGAACCCCATAAATGTGCTAAAGGCTGGTTGTTATGTCCGTAATTTAAATTAAGCTCGTCATGAGAATATGTATAAGGCCTCACAGCATTGTATTCTGCTTGTAAAAACAAGTTTTCAATATTAAATGCATTGTAGTATTTTACCCCTAATTGAATTCCGTTCTTATTTCCCCACCAGCCATTACTGCTTGTAATTTCAGAAACTCTAAATTCATCTAATAATAATTGAGAGTAGATTGAAATATTATTGAGTTTATATTTTAAACTTAACCCTAATAACGTATTTCCAGCTCTTGAACCTGTAGAAAATTCGGCTGCTGTGTAAAATATCAATGGATTTAAGTAATTTACATCAAAGCCTCTGTTGTTTGTGTCTTCCCAAATAACTGTTTCAAATAAACCTATGTTTAACTTTTTAGTAATGTTCCAACTCAAATAATGAATGGCCATAAACTTTTGCTTATAGGCTCCATCAACTGTTAACTCTGGTCTAACATCCTGCATCCACATCCAAAGGTTTGTATATTTTATTTTCCAAAAATTTGTGTTTATTTTAAAAAAAGGATACGGTGAAGCTACATCAGATAAAAATAAGGAGCGATAACCATCTCCTATAAAATTTTTACCATTTCCGAACTGAAAATTAACTATTTTATTAGGCGTATAAGATATATATGCTTCTGCAACAGGGTAATCATACGCATCAGATTTATATTCCTTAGCAATACCTCTTCCTGGAATAATTGCTGGATTCCCTCCTGCTGGTTTTATTGATTCGGCATATTGATTTACATAATTTGCAAATCTTCCTTGACTTTCATAAAAGCTTGCTGAAAAACTAAATTTCCTTCCTAAAGCGCCATTTATATGGATAGATCTTGTATTATTAAAAGTATTTATTCCATAGTTATCTTTACCAACTTGCACATCAATACCTGGATCAACTGTAAACCAATAGTCTTTTCCTTTTACAAAAGCCATGTGCTCGTTCAATAACTTTTTACCAAACCAAGTTGATTTTGGTTTTATTAATTTATTTTTTTGAGCATCCAAATCAATATACTTTGTAACTTCAGAATATACATACGGTTTCACTGCTGTATGTGAATTTGCTGCCTTATCTAAATAATAATTATACGAACTATATTCTGCGTGTGTAAAAGGAATGTTTAATTCACTTCTATGTTCTGGAAATAACGTGTTCTTCTGTATTGTTTTTACCAAATCTTCTTTTGGTTGTATTGCTTCGTTTAGATTTATTGTTTCCTCTATTGCTTCTTTTTTTACAATTATATTTTGAATATTATTTTCTAAAGGAATTGACAACGGAAAAACAAACTGCATTTCAATAGGGTGATTATTAAATTTAGCAGCGGTTATTTTTGGTAACATTTTAAAAACACGCTCAACTTCATCTTTTAATTCTTTGTATGGAGAATTAACATAGGTAACCTGAAAATTACCTAAATTATCAACTAAAAAAATAATATTGACTGTTCCCGAAAAATTTTCCTGCCTTATATTTTTTGGAATTTTAAACTCTTTAATAATTATTTTTTTTACTTGTTCTTTAAAACAATTTGGTATTTCAGAGATGTTTTCAGTATTACATTCCTTAAAAACAGGATATTTTTCAACTTGAGAAAAAGCTGAAATTGATAAAAAAAGAAAAAAGAAACTTGAAATTATTTTTTTCATAGCTTTAAGTTACGAGATTTTGGCTACTTTATTATCTGCTAATTGATACTTCTCCTTACTTTCTAAACAGGTTGCAAAGCCATTCTCATCAAACTCTAATCTATGTCCATATTCGCTTATCCAACCAATTTGTTTTGAAGGGTTTCCCACAACTAAAGCATACGGCAATACTTCTTTTGTAACAACAGCACCCGCACCAACAAAAGCATATTCTCCAATATTGTTTCCACAAACAATGGTTGCATTAGCACCAATACTAGCTCCTTTTTTTACAATGGTTTTTAAATATTCTCCTCTTCTAACAACCGCACTTCTTGGATTTATTACATTAGTAAATACCATTGATGGGCCTAAAAATACATCATCTTCACAAATAACACCTGAATATATGGATACATTATTTTGCACTTTCACGTTTTTTCCTAAAACAACCTCAGGAGAAATCACAACATTTTGACCAATATTACAATTTTTACCAATTTTAGATTTAGGCATTATATGACTAAAATGCCAAATTTTAGTTCCATCACCAATCTCACACCCTTCATCAATTACGGCTGTTTTATGTGCAAAGTAATTTACAATATCCATAAGCCTTCAATTTAGTAATTTTTGATTTAACCGTACGTTTATTCTAGGTAGTAATTAGCATACCCTTTTTACTTCTAAATTTCTGTTGGATGCCAAGTTGTTTTCACCTCCTGTGTTTTTTCAATAAAATAAGGTGATTCACACAGATTATTTTGCCAATCGCTTTTTTTATAAAAAATAGTTCTCTTTACATTGTTACTGGCGAGTTCACTAATTTCTTTTAGTGTATTTTCATCTTTACCACAATATACAATGGCATTAACATCCATATGTGAAGCCATATGACTTATTAATTCCGTTTTATTTCCTGTTAGAATATTAACAACGCCTCCTGGAACATCTGATGAGTTTAATACCTCAGCAAAAGAAATTGCTGTTAATGGTTTACTTTCTGAAGCCAATATAATGACTGTATTCCCTCCAACAATAGCAGGTGCAATTACAGAAACTAATCCTAATAAACTTTGCTCTTCAGGTGCAATTATTGAAACTACGCCTACAGGTTCAAGGCTCGAAAAATTAAAATGAGAACTTGAAACTGGATTTACAGCACTAAAAAATTGTTGGTACTTGTCACTCCATCCTGCATAATAAACCAGCCTATCAATAGCTGCTTCAACTTCTTTTTGTGCTTCTTTTTTTGTTTCACCTTGTGCAATTAATTCCGTAATAAACTGTTCTTTTCTTCCTTCAAGTATTTCAGCAATACGGTATAAAATTTGCCCTTTATTTAAAGCTGAAGCATTTGCCCAAGAATTTTGAGCTTTACGTGCAACAACAACTGCATTTCTAAAATCTTTACGAGAAGCCAAACACATATTTGCTATTAAACCACCATCACTGTTATTGATTGTATAATACCTCCCTGATTCTGTTCTAGGAAACTTACCTCCTATGTATAATTTATATGTTTTATTAATATCTAATCTGCTCATATTCTGTAGTTAAAATAATTTAATTTGTTTTTACTCAAACTTCACGTATGGTTTCAATCCATGCAATCCACCTTCTCTACCAAAACCACTCTCTTTATATCCTCCGAATGGAGAAGTTGCATCAAATTTATTAAATGTATTTCCCCAAACTACACCTGCATTTAATTTTTGAGTTAGGTGAAATATTTTCGATCCTTTTTCAGTCCAAACTCCTGCCGACAATCCATAAGGAGTATTATTTGCTTTTTCAATAACTTCATCAATAGTTCTAAATGTTTGAACGGCTAAAACAGGACCAAAAATTTCTTCCTGAACAATGCGATGCGATTGAGAAACATTTAAAAACAATGTTGGAGCACACCAATTTCCTTGTGTTGGAAATTTACACTCTGGCTGGTATATTTCTCCTCCTTCATTAATTCCTATTTTAATATAATTTTCTATGGTTTTTAATTGTTTTTTAGAATTTATAGCACCTATATCTGTATTTTTATCCAATGGGTTTCCTACAATCAATGTTTCCATTCTTCTTTTAAGTTTTTCAATCACCAAATCTGCAACAGATTCTTGCACAAACAATCTAGACCCGGCACAGCACACATGACCTTGATTGAAAAATATAGCATTCACAATCCCTTCAACCGCCTGATCTATTGCGGCATCTTCAAAAATAATATTGGCTCCTTTACCTCCTAATTCTAAGGTTAATTTTTTGTTAGTTCCAGCTGTTGCTTTCTGTATGTATTTTCCTACTCCTGTTGAGCCTGTAAAGGCTATTTTATTAACATCAGGATGATTAACTATGCTTGCACCTGTTTCCCCTGCTCCAGTAACAATATTTACAACTCCTTTTGGAATTCCACTTTCATGAATAATCTCTGCTAATTTAAGAGCTGTTAGTGATGTTGTTTCAGCAGGCTTTAATACCACCGTGTTTCCAGTTGCTAATGCTGGAGCTAATTTCCAAGCTGCCATTAACAATGGAAAATTCCAAGGAATAATTTGCCCAACAACGCCTAGAGGTTTCGGATCTCTGTTAGGAAATGCATATTCTAATTTATCTGCCCATCCTGCATAATAAAAAAAGTGATTTGCTGCTAATGGAATATCAATATCTCTCGACTCTCTTATTGGCTTTCCTCCATCTAAACTTTCAATTACAGCAAATTCTCTTGCTCTTTCTTGAATTAATCGTGCAATTCTAAAAATATATTTACCCCTTTCTTTCCCGCTTAAAGCTGCCCAACCTTTGAATGCTTTTCTAGCTGCTTTTACAGCTTTGTCCACATCTTCAGTTGATGCTTCTGCTATACTTGCTATTTTTTTTCCGTCAGAAGGATTTGTAGTATCAAAATAATTGTTCTTAACAGGTTTTGTAAATTTCCCATCAATATATAATTCGTACTGTTTTTTAATTTGAATATGGTCTGTACTTTCAGGAGCTTCATCATACGTCCATGAAGCTTTAAATATTTTATTGTTGTTGTTTTTAGCCATAATTAATCTTTTGAAAAGTAATTGATAGATTGATATACTCCTGTTTCTGCTTTTACTAACTGCATTAAAACATCATTTGCCAAACTGCTTGCTCCAAATCTAAAATAATTGTTATTCATCCATTTTTCTCCTAAAACTTCATTCAACATTACCAGATATTGTAATGCGATTTTTGAAGTTGAAATTCCACC
>JAMOMG010000328.1 GCA_027068695.1 Flavobacteriaceae bacterium | reverse complement strand
ATGTCCATTTCTCCTAATAATTAACGCATGTCCTCTATCAATTTCTTTGACATCTTTTATAGCAACATTGAAAACTGTCTGAATTACAGGTCTTTCTGAAGCAACCACAACAACCTCATCATCAACATAATAAAATGCCGGTCTAATTCCTGCAGGATCACGTAATACAAAGGCATCTCCATGACCTAACAAACCTGCCATTGCATAGCCTCCATCCCAATTTTTAGCAGATTTTTTTAGTATTTTTTTTATATTAATTCGTTTTTCAATTAAAGGAGAGGCTTCTTTTTTACTAACACCTTCTTCTTTAATTTTTTTATACAAACCTGCTACTTCGTCATCAATAAAATGACCTATCTTTTCCATAACAGTAACGGTATCTGTCATTTCTTTTGGATGTTGGCCAATTTCAATTAAATCATTGAATAATTTTGGCGAATTTGTCATGTTAAAATTCCCTGCCACAATTAAACTTTTATGCATCCAGTTACTTTGACGTAAAAAAGGATGCACACTTTCAATACTATTTTTACCAAAAGTACCATAACGTACATGGCCTAAAAATAAATTACCAATGTAAGGAGCGTTGTTATTTTGCCATTCAACATCATTAATTTTATTAGGAAAGTCATCATTTAATTTATTTAAACGACCATTAATTTGTGCAAAAATATCTTGAATTGGCTGGTCATCGTTTGAGCGAATACGACTAATATATCGAGTTCCTGGAATAACATCAAATTTTATACTTGCCAAACCTGCACCATCCTGTCCGCGATTGTGCTGTTTTTCCATTAACAAATACATTTTGTTTAAACCATAAAAAGCCGTTCCATATTTATCTTTATAATATTGTAATGGCTTTAATAACCTAACCATTGCAATTCCACATTCATGTTTAATAGCTTCGCTCATAATTCTATTGTTAAAGTAAAATTAAATAAAAAATTCCGCACGCTGGCGGAATTTTTTTCTAACTTAATTCAATTTCAAACTGTGTAAGTTGTTTAAATTGTAATAGTCTTTTCTGTATTTCGTCATATGTAATATTCTCCATTCTTTCTGTTCCAAATTTTTCAACGCAAAACGACGCTAAATTTGAACCTGAAATTACAGCTCTTTTCATATTTTCAAATGAAATATCTCCAGATTTAGCAATATGACCTATAAAACCTCCTGCAAAAGTGTCTCCTGCTCCAGTTGGGTCAAAAACTTCTTCTAAAGGTAATGCCGGTGCAAAAAACACTTCTCCATTATTAAATAGTAAAGCCCCATGCTCTCCTTTTTTAATAACAACAAATTTTGGTCCCATTTTGTGAATTTTTTGAGCAGCTTTTACCAATGAGTATTCTCCTGATAATTGACGTGCTTCTTCATCATTTATCGTAATTACATCAATTTTTGCAATCACTTCCATTAATTCATTCAACGTATTATCCATCCAAAAATTCATAGTATCTAGTACAACTAATTTTGGTCTAACAGGAATTTGCTTAATCACAGCCATTTGTACAGCTGGATGTAAATTCCCCAACATTAAAAAATCTGTGTCTTTAAAACTTTCTGGAACCACCGGATTAAAATCTGCCAATACATTTAAATCTGTAATTAACGTATCTCGTGAATTTAAATCGTTATGATATTTCCCTTTCCAAAAAAATGTTTTGCCTTCTTCAATTATTTCAATCCCCTCTGTATTGATGTTCTTGGCATTTAATTTTTCTAAATATTCCTTCGGAAAATCTCCACCGACAACGGAAACAATTCCTGAATTTACACCAAATTGTGAAGCGGAAAGTGAAATATATGTTGCTGCTCCACCTAAAATTTTATCTGTTTGTCCAAACGGAGTTTCAATAGCATCAAAAGCAACCGTACCTACAATTAATAGTTTACTCATAATTTAATTTATATCAAATCTTGTTTAATTTGTTATTATATTTTTTTTAAACAGCAGATGTGATTATTTTTGCAAAAATAAGTTTAAAAAATGACTATCAAAGAAATACAAGAAGAAATTATAGATGAGTTTTCTATGTTCGAAGATTGGATGGAGCGTTATGAATATATAATTGATTTAGGGAAATCGCTTCCTCTTATTGATGAAGCGTATAAATTAGATGAAAATTTAATTACTGGATGCCAATCTAAAGTGTGGTTACATTCAGAAATAAAAGGAGATAAAATTAATTTTACTGCTGACAGTGATGCAATTTTAACTAAAGGAATTGTTGCTATTTTACTACGTGTTTTCAACAACCAAAAACCTACTGATATTTTAAATGCAGATTTATTCTTTATAGATAAAATTGGCTTAAAAGAGCATCTTTCTCCAACACGTGCAAACGGACTGGTTTCAATGATTAAACAAATTAAATTATATGCCTTGGCACATCAATCTAAATTAAGTTAATAATTGTATATTTGCACTTATTTAGAATGAATATAAAGAAAGACTTTTTGAAATGAATAGTGAACGTGTTCAAGATTTAGGCGAAGATATAGTTGAAATGCTTAAGACTATTTACGATCCTGAAATACCTGTTGATATATTTGAATTAGGTTTAATTTACGATGTTTTTGTTAGTGAAAATAACGATGTTAAAATTTTAATGACCTTAACTTCCCCTAATTGCCCTGTTGCCGAAACTTTACCCGTTGAAATTGAGGAAAAAGTAAGATCTATCGATGAAGTTAAAGATGTGGAAGTTGAAATTACTTTTGATCCTATGTGGACTCAAGATATGATGAGCGAAGAAGCCAAATTAGAACTTGGATTTTTATAAATGTCAGGCAAAATTGTAAATAAAGTTGCCAATAGTCAACTAAAAACAATTGACCTTGAAGAATTTTACCCTCAAGGAACAAGAACGATTATTGATATAAAAGATTGGCTTTTTCAAGAGTTAATTTTAAAAGAAACCGATTTTCGTGAACATTTAAAAAAACATAAATGGGAACAATACAAAAACCATTACGTTGCACTTGTTTGTTCTTCCGATGCTATTATCCCTTCTTGGGCATATCTGTTAATCACAACTTACATTTCTCCTTTCGCTAAAAAAATTATTGCAGGAAGTTTACGCGAATTAGAAACTTCTATTTTTCAAGATATTATTTCCAATTTTAATATCGAAGATTATAAAAATAAACCTGTTATTATTAAAGGTTGTACAAACAAGCCTATTCCCGAAACAGCTTATATTCAACTTATTGAAAAATTACAACCTATTGTAAAATCAATTATGTTTGGTGAAGCGTGCTCTACAGTTCCTCTTATTAAAAATAAAAAATAAATTCTATTTTATTTTAAAAAACACTTAATAATTATACTTTTGCCTCCTAATTATTAAAAAACAACTTCAGAATAAATAATTGTATGAAAAAACAAATCTTATTATTACTATTTGTATTGAGTTTTACGTTAGCTTTTGCTCAAGAAAAAAAAGAAAAACCTAAAGAAGGCTGGATTAAAAAAGGAAATATCTCATTTTTATTCAATCAATCTGCTTTTTCTGACTGGGTTGCTGGAGGTCAAAATAACATAGCTGGTAATTTAGGTCTTAATTACGATTTTAATTATGTAAAAGGAAATACTACTTGGAATAATAAAATTTTAGCATCTTACGGCTTAACAAAAAGTAAAAACACTGATTTTGAAAAAAAAACCGATGATCGTTTTGAGTTTAATTCTTTGGTTGGAATAAAGGCAAAAAACTACTGGTATTATTCTGCCTTTTTAAATTTTAAAACTCAATTTACCAAAGGGTATGTGTACGGGAAAGATATAAATAACACCGAAACCAGAACTGAATATACCAATTTAATGTCTCCTGCTTATCTGTCTTTTGGACCTGGTATGCTTTGGGAGAAGAATAGTAATTTAAAATTTAATATAGCCCCTGCTACTGGTAAATTGGTTTTTGTAAATAAAGACTTCACGCTGCCAAATGGTGCCTATTTTGGTGTTGAAGAAGGAGAAAGTACTCGTTTTGAATTTGGTTTTAATGCATCGGGTTATGCTAAACTTAACATCATGGAGAATGTTTCCTTAGAAAATATTTTAAATTTATATGCCAATTATTTAGAAGACATTCAAAATGTTGATATTGATTACACAATGAATATTGTTATGAAAATTAACAAGTACTTATCAACTACTTTTATGTTTCAAACTATATATGATGACAATGCATTTAAAGGGTTTCAGATTAGAGAAGTGTTTGGAGTAGGTATTAACTACAATTTTTAATTTTTACTATTCTTTAAATTAAGTTTTTTTATCTAAGTGAAATTTATTTCTTATTTTGGTTGTCAAACATTATTTTAAATGACATTACTTTTAGTATACGCTTCACTTTCTATTTTTTTTTCATTTTTATGCTCCATACTTGAAGCTGTTTTATTGAGCGTAACACCAACATTTATTACCATAAAAAAACAGGAAGGAAAAAAATTTGCTAAAACTCTTGAAGAGTTAAAAAATGATGTAGACAAACCTTTAATTGCAATATTAACAGTAAACACTATTGCACATACTGTAGGGGCAATTATGGTTGGTGTTCAAGCAGAAACATTAGATTACAAAGTATCTATACTTGGTATAAATATCGTAGGAATTGTTTCGGCCATCATGACCATGTTAATTTTAGTAGCTTCAGAAATAATACCCAAAACAATTGGTGCTACTTATTGGCAACAACTAGCCAATCTAACTTCTAAAGCTTTAATTGTATTGATTTTTCCTTTAAAATGGACTGGTATTTTATGGCTATTACAACTAGCTACTAAATTAATTAGTGGAAAAAATATGCATGGATCTGTTTTAAGCAGAGCCGATTTTAAAGCTATGACTGATATTGCTCAAAAGCAAGGTGTTTTTGAAGAAAGTGAAAGTGCCATTATTAAAAATTTACTCATCTTTAAAGAAGTTCAAGTAAAAGATATTATGACTCCCAGAACAGTTATGATTACTGCCTCTGAAGATAAAACAATTGAATCTTTTTATAACAATCATCCTAAGCTTCAATTTTCAAGAATCCCTATTTTTAAAACAAATCCTGATAATATTACTGGCTTTATTTTAAAAGGAGAAGTCTTGGAAGAGATTATAAAAGGGAATGGGGGTGAAAAATTAAAAAAAATAAAACGTGAATTATTGATAACCAATAGGAGTTTACCTATTCCTGATTTATTTGAAAAATTTATTGATAAACGCGAACATATTGCTTTGGTTGTTGATGAATATGGCACCACAAGTGGTTTGGTAACAATGGAAGATGTAATTGAAACATTGCTTGGATTGGAAATTATGGATGAAAGTGATGATGTTGCAGATTTACAACACCTTGCTCGTAAAAACTGGAAAATTAGAGCCGCCAAACTTGGAATCATTGAAGAAAAAGAGACTAAAAAAAACAGCTAACCTCTTTATTCATACTCTTCATATAAAAAGTCATTATAAGGAAAACGTGTAATATGAATTTTCTTTACCTCTTTAAAAACTTTTATTTTAAATTCTTCTAAATTTTGTTTATTGAGTGCTGAAATAAATAAACAGTTATTGTCTAGTTTATTCATCCATGTTTTTTCCCATTCAACCAAAGTATAATGTTCTTTTGTTTTTTTTGTCACTAAATCATCTTCTTCTATTGTTTGGTGTTGATAAGCATCAATTTTATTAAAAACCATAATAGTTGGTTTGTTTACGCTCTTAATTTCATCTAAAATTTTATTTACTGAAGCTATATGATCTTCAAAATTTGGATGTGAAATATCAACAACATGCAATAATAAATCTGCTTCTCTAACCTCATCTAAGGTAGATTTAAAAGACTCCACCAATTGTGTAGGTAATTTCCTAATAAACCCAACCGTATCAGTTAATAAGAATGGAATATTTTTGATAACCACTTTTCTAACGGTGGTATCTAACGTTGCAAACAGCTTATTTTCAGCAAAAACATTGCTTTTGCTAACTACATTCATTAAAGTCGATTTTCCAACATTTGTGTATCCCACCAAAGCAACCCGAACCATTTTCCCGCGATTTTTACGTTGCACAGCCATTTGCTTATCAATAATTTTAAGCTTCTTTTTTAAAAGTGTTATTTTATCACGAATAATACGTCTGTCTGTTTCAATTTCTGTTTCACCAGGCCCTCGCAGTCCAATTCCTCCTTTTTGGCGTTCTAAGTGTGTCCACAAACGTGTTAATCTCGGTAATAAATATTGACATTGAGCTAATTCAACTTGAGTACGCGCATAACTCGTTTGAGCTCTTCGAGCAAAAATATCAAGAATTAAATTGGTTCTGTCTAACACTTTACAGTCTAATACTTTTTCAATATTTCTTAATTGTGATGAAGAAAGTTCATCATCAAATATGGCTGTTTCAATATTATTATCTTCCATAAATTGTTTTACCTCTTCTAGTTTCCCTGCTCCAATAAATGTTTTTGGGTTAGGTATTTCTAGTTTTTGAGTAAAACGTTTTACTGCTGTTCCACCTGCTGTTAGTGTTAAAAACTCCAATTCATCTAAATATTCATTTGATTGTTCCTCATTTTGATGCTGCGTTATAACTCCAATTAAAACAATTTTTTCAGATGTAACTTTTTTTTCTTCAATCATACTTTTAGTAGCTTCTTACAAAACCTAATTTTTAAAATTAGAAAATATATTATTTGTTCTAATATTCTCCAATTACTGGGGCAAAGATACAAATACAAAGTTTAATTCTAATTTTGTATTTTGCTGTTTTTAAACAAAAACTTATGTTTTCATTTTTTAAGTCTCCAGGGAAAATAGATCAAGCATATACGATAGCTTTTTACAATCTTGAAAATTTATTTGATACTAAAGATGACCCTACAACTTTAGATGACGATTTTACCCCTAAAGGAAGAAAAAATTGGAATCATAAACGCTATAGAAATAAAATTAGAAAGTTAGGAAATGTTATTGCTCAACTTGGAGCCGATAGGTCTTTTTACTCACCAGCCATTGTTGGTGTGGTTGAAGTTGAAAATCAAAAAGTATTGGAAGACTTAGTTGCTTCTAAAAGTTTAAAAAAACACCAGTACGGAATTGTACACTACGATTCTCCCGATGAAAGAGGAATTGATGTTGCATTACTTTATAAAAAAGAACTTTTTGAATTGTTACATTCTGAAACCTTCCCACTGTATCTTGAAGATGAATATGGTAATAGAGATTACACAAGAGACATTTTACTGGTAAAAGGAAATTTAAATAATGAATTAATTTATATCCTTGTTAACCATTGGCCGTCCAGAAGAAGTGGAGAAGATTTAACCGAAGAAAAAAGAATAAAAGCTGCCGAATTAGCCACTCGCATAACAGCCAACATAATTGCTGAAAGTAAAAATGCTAAAATTATAATTATGGGTGATTTTAACGATGACCCATCTAATACAAGTGTCAAAAATTATCTTGTAAATAATACTTTTTACAACCCAATGGAGCGATTAATTAATACCGGAAACGGAACTTTAAATCACAAAAAAACATGGCATTTATTTGATCAAATTATCTTTTCTAAAAACTTTTTTAATAATGAAAAAGAAAAACACTCTTTTAAATATGCAGAGGTTTTTGATAGATATTTTTTAAAGGAATGGAAAGGAAAATTTAAAGGAAACCCTTTTAGAACTTATATTGGAAAATGGTATCAAGGCGGATTTAGTGATCACTTCCCCGTATATGTATATTTAAAAAAGAATTAACAACTATAAAATACTGATTCAAAGTTATTTAATTGTTTTCAACTAATCTCACTCCTAATTTAAAGGTTTTTAAGAAGTTATTTAAAATTAAAAATAATAAATTTGTTAAGTAAACATTTCACTTCACACAAATTTAAATTATGCAAAAATTAGTAGTTAGTTTTTTATTTTTATTTACAATCTTAGGAGGAGTATTTGCTCAAAACGTAATGACTCCTGAAATATTAGTTCAACTAAATAAAGTTCATGGAAAAGGAATTACCGAAGATGGTAACAATTTGATTTACAGTGTTTCAAAATATAATATTGAAACAAATACCAAATCAACAAAAACATACATTATCCCAATTTCTGGAGGAAAATCTCAAATAATTAATGATTATACTTCTTTACTGAAAGACAAAAGTATCTCTCCCAATGGGAAATATAAAATAACAACTTCTGATGTGAAATTAGAAAAAATTACAGGGCAAGATTTTTATCCTGAATTAAAAAAATCTAATGTGAAAATTATTAAATCTTTGAATTATCGACATTGGGACACTTGGGAAGATGGCGCTTTTAGTCATGTTATGTATACTTCTACTCAAAATAAAAATGAACCAATTGATATTATGAAAGGTGAACCTTTTGACTGCCCTCAAAAACCCTTTGGTGGCTCAGAAGATTATACTTGGAGTCCTGATAGTAAAAACATATTATATGTAACAAAAAAATTAAGTGGAACTTCTTATGCAACAAGTACAAATACTGATATTTACAAGTATAACCTAGTTTCTAAAAAAACTATAAATTTAACTGCTGAAAATAAAGGATACGATACAAATCCTGCATTTTCTTCAAAAGGACAATTGGCTTGGCTACAGATGAAACGTGACGGTTATGAATCTGATAAAAATGATATTGTTGTCAAAATAAATGGAAAAACAATAAACCTAACAGCTAATTGGGATGGTACAGTTAATAGCTTCAAATGGCAAAATAAAGGAGACAAAATTTATTTTATAGCTCCTACTTTAGGAACAGTACAATTGTTCGAAATTAACATCCCTTCTTCTGAAAAAAATATTGAAAACCCTATACAAATTACAAATGGGCAATTTGATGTAAGTGGAATAGTAGGGCAATCAAAAAATACAATAGTTGTTAGTAGAAGAGACATGAATCACGCGTCTGAGTTATATACTGTTAATTTATCAACAGGAAAAATGAATCAATTAACTCATGAAAATGATGCTATTTATAACAGTATTAAGTTAGGTAAGGTAGAAAAAAGAATGGTTAAAACAACCGATGGAAAGGACATGCTTTCTTGGGTTATTTATCCTCCAGACTTTGACGCTTCAAAAAAATATCCAACGTTATTATACTGCCAAGGTGGCCCACAAGGAGCTTTAAGTCAGTTTTATTCTTTTAGATGGAATTTTCAATTAATGGCTGCTAATGGGTATATTATTATTGCTCCAAACAGAAGAGGAATGCCAGGGTATGGTGTTGAGTGGAATGAACAAATTAGCAAAGATTATGGGGGGCAAAATATGCAAGATTATTTAGCTGCTATTGATGATATTTCAAAAGAACCATATGTTGATACAAACCGTTTAGGAGCGGTAGGGGCTAGCTATGGAGGGTATTCTGTATTTTACTTAGCTGCAATTCACGAAGGGCGATTTAAAACCTTTATTTCTCATGATGGTATTTTTGACTGGAGAAGCATGTATGGTACAACAGAAGAATTGTTTTTTGTGAATTGGGATTTAGGAGGCCCTTATTGGGATAAAAATAATGCTGTTGCACAAAAATCATATACTGAGTTTAACCCTGTAGAAAAGGTTGAAAAATGGGATACTCCAATTATGATAATTCAAGGAGGAATAGATTATAGAGTGCCAATAGGGCAAGGATTAGCAGCTTTTCAAGCGGCACAATTACAAGGCATTAAAAGTAAACTACTATTTTTCCCTAATGAAAACCACTGGGTTTTAGACAATCAAAATAGCTTAATTTGGCAACGAGAATTTTATAAGTGGCTAAAAGAAACCTTGTAACTTTAATCATATTTTAAAAACGAGGCTGTCTAAACAGTCACAAAATTTGTCATTCTGAACCTGCCTGACCGGCAGGCAGGTTTATTTAGAATCTCATCATACTTATTGTCAATCATTATGAGAACCTGAAATGGGTTCAGGTTGACGTAAGTTACACTTTTTAGACAGCCTCGTTTTTAATAAATCTTATCTTTCTCTAGGGTTAAAATTTATTGGTGCATTCTGAGGTGTATTTGGGTTTGTAATTAGACTATTAGATGCATTTGAATAAATAGTCCACTCACTTACAGTAAATACCGAGTTTGGTTCAATTATTTCTGTATTTCTAACAGCTCTACCGTCTAAATATTCCCAATTAGTGCCATTACCATCTTCACCTATAACCCCAAAAACATCTACTGTGCTTCCTGTATTATCTACTAATTCATATACATCATCACCATTCCCTGAAATATATGATGATTGTATATCTGAAATATCATTAAAAATAGCTTCATAACCCGTATTTGCAATAATAACAAACTTTCCCGCTTGTACAGAAACAGCATCTAATTCAACCGAAGACCCTGAAATTGTTGTTGAACCGTTAACATATTTATTCAACTTCCACCCTGATAAATTTATTTCTGAATCTCCCGCATTATACAATTCAACAAAACGCGATGAAACACTATTTTTTGGATCTGCAACTTCCGTAATTATTATTTTGGGAATAATTAATGGGCAATCCTCAAAATCTTCATTAAACTGAACATCATTTAAAGTTCTTATTTCTAAATTATTACTTAAAACTCCGGTTATTTTACCATGCCCTTCTGGAAACAACTCATTAGAAAAAGTTGCATCACCATTGGTAAAAACAGAAAGCTTTGTTGTTTCCCTACAAGTTTCAAGTGTTCTTGTAGCGTTATTATTACCCGTGAAATACGTAAAAGCTTTTCCCAATTCATTTTCAACTAATTGAACATTTAATACAGTTACCAATGTGTTTTCATAACTAGGGTTTAAAACTTCTGATATTAAAATTTCTTTTGGGGTTATTTCAAAATTTTCTCCACTATTGTAGATAAAACTACCTATTTCTTTAGCATCAATTTTTATAATTTTGTTCCCACTTGGATACCCTATTGTTAAAATCCCATTATTTTTTGCCATATATAGTTTATCTAATTTTATAAAAACCTTGTCACCAACATTGTATTGTTCAAAAACGGCATCATTTTCAATCAAAATTTGTATTCCTGTAGTTGGGTTTTCAATTTTATCTTGTATTACTAATCTTTCCTTAAAATTGCTATTTTCATCACTTGAAACAACATAGCCCTCAATTATATAATTATTATTTATACCAAATTCAACCGTAGTTCCTTGGTATAAATTTCTAATTTCTGAAAGGGTAATATTTGGTGTAAACACATTAGAATAATCACAACGCTGCTCTGCAAATTTCACATCGTCTTCATCTCTTAAATACAGTTGAAAATTATCATAAAAATTACCTAAAACTGCTACTACACTACCTTTTTCCTCGGGTAATAATTTATTTTTAAAGCTCGAAAACCCACTGTTTCTAATAGGTACTTCATCAACTAAATTACAATTATCATTAAAACTTTCTAGCACTCTGTTTACAGTTTCAGTATTTTCAACATTTGCATACGACAATCCTAAATCATTAGATTTAAATTGCACATTTTCAATTTCAATTAACATTTCCAGCATATCTTTACTCAATGCTGAGATAGTTACTTTTTTTGGAATTATTTCAGCAACTTCACACGAACGAAAAATATGATTTTTTACTTCAAAAGAAGAGATGCGAGCTAATTCACCTCCTACTGCTTGTCCTATTTGTACACTTCCAAAACTGTAACCTACTGCCAATCCTTTTAATTTGACATAAATTTTGCGCCCAATATCATATTTGGTATATAAATCTGTTGCATCAATTGAAATTTTAATTGCCGAGGTTGGATTTTCAGGCTTATCTTGAATTGATAATGTTTTGTAGATGTTTCCCGATTTATCACTAGAAACTACATAACCTTCAATAACAACATCTGTATCAATAACTGTTGCACTACCATAAGTATACATTTCTTTTACCTGTTGAAGTGTATTTGTTACAATAATATTTGGTTCTGAACAACTAACTGTTGGTATTGAAAAATCTTGATCTTTTACACAGTTTGCAAGTAGATTAACTAACAGTAATAGCCCTATTATTTTTTGTTGGTTTTTATAAATTCTCATAGCTTAATTTTTAGAATCTCATATATAAATTTAAATAATATGATGTATTGTTTCCATACCAATATTTGGGGCCAAATATTGGTTTATCTAATTGTTTATCTTGTTTTAACTCAAGGTAATTTGCATTTCTGGATTGCTCAAAGCCTCCTGTTTTAAAAAGTTCACCAAGTACATTGTTAATACTTAGAAAAAAACCAACATAATTATGATTAACTAACCAAGATTTACCTCCTACAATGTTCACTATAAATGCAGCATCAAATTTTTCCTGATTTAATAATGAATTTACTTGCTCTTGAGTAACTTGAACTCCCGTTTCTTCATCAACAAACGGAATACCATCTGAATCTGTATAAAAATTATTTGTTCGCAATAGTGGAGAAATGTCTAAATAATTATTTGATAAAAAGTTTGTGTTTACCTGAAACCACCAAAAATTTGGATCTCTATATTCAAACCCTAATGAATAAGCCCGTTGAGGTGTCCCAGAAATACGATAATTTTTTAAATAGGAGGTTCCAAAATCACTATCTTCATCCGTAAAACTTTCTGATTGTATGTACAATTTCGGGTTATTATCATACGTAAATTGCCCAAAAGATCCTGCTAATAATAACTTTATTTCTGGTGTAACTTGGTATTCAAAACTTAACTCGGTTCCTATATTTTTTTTAGCAACACCTGTCATAATTTCATTTACAAAATCAGCTTGATTACCTAATAACCCCTCAGCAAAAAAGAAAGATGTTTCAATAGCATCGTTAAATTTGGTGTAATATGCCGTTAATCTTGATTGTACTTTTGGCAATCTTAAAATATAACTTATGTCTCCTGTTACCGTTTTTTCACTACTTAAATCTGGTGTAATATTATTATTTACCCTTGAATTTGAAAAAGTTGTTTTAATTGACGGAGCATTCGAAATATATGCTCCATTTACAGTTAATAAATAGCGTCCTGTAAATTTATAGGTTATTCCTCCTTTAATACTAAAATCTAAAAAAGATTGTTTTTCTCCTTTTCCAAAAGAATTGTTTGAATATGTTCCATTTTGATACAATCCTTCACGCTGATAGCTTGTATTTTTTAAACTTACACCCACAAAATAATCTAGTTTTCTTTTATTAATTTGTAGCTGTGTAAAAAAACTTACTATTGATGCATTTACCTTATAATTATATTGAAATTTGTCATTAACACTTACTATTTTATTTGGGTTATTTAAATCGTTTTGTTGTGCATCACCTTCTGCATATTGATCTAAATCTACGAATCCATTACCCCCTAATAAATCAAGCATATTTGCATAATTGTTAGAAGTTAAATTTTTATACGTTAACCCTACATTTAAGTTTACATTATTCGTTAAAATTGCATTATAGGTTGTATTAAATGTAACTTGAACATCATCAACTCTATCTTCATATAAATAATACAATGAATTTCCATAAATCGTATTTATCTCGTACAGTTCATCCCAATTTAATTGTCCATTTTTTAAAAATTCTTGTTCTGCTAAATATGCATTCGCATAATCCAAATTATCGTTGTAGCGCAAATAGCTACTAGGTAATTTTTTCCAATAAGTTGGGTCTGGGTTTGGAGCGTTAAAATAGCCTAGCCTACTATTTCCAATACGTCCAAATTGGTAAGCTAGCGTAGTTTTTAATGAACTATTTTTAGTTGTATAATAATGACTTAACATTAGAACTGGTTCAACAATTTCTTTAATGCGTGAGTTTCTTTTATCATCTCCTTGTTTGCCCCAGTATGAATTGTATCTATATCCTTTTAAATCATAAACTTCTTGTGTATTTGGTGATGATTTTCCTCTTCTATTTGGTGCTACAAAAGCCGTTAAATTTAAACTGTGTTTACTATTTAGTTTTTTCTCTATCGCTAAAAAGGTTGCCCAAGCATTGTATGATGTTCCTTCAAAATACCCTTCATTAGCAATTCTACGAGAAGTTGAAATTACAAAAGCCCAATTATTTTTGTTTAAACCTGTTGCGTAAGTTGCCATTAATCTACCTGTATAACTTTTATTGGTTGAAGACAATGAAATTTTTGATACCTTTTGATAATCAGAAGCTCTTGTACTAAAATTAGTGGTTCCTAATATTCCTCCAAAAGTAATTGATGAAGCTGCAATTCCATTTGTAAATTCCTGATTCCTAAACGCATCATTTAAACCTCCCCAATTACTCCATTGAGGCCTTCCATCATATAATTTATTCATTTCAATACCATTAATCAAAATGGTTCCATAACTAGAATCGTAACCTCTAACTTTAAACCAAGTTTGACTAAAATTATACGCTGCTGCTTTTAAATAATTATCTTTAGAAGACTGAAATAAACCTGCTATATATTCTGAACTACGGTCTCCGTCGTCTAATAAATCATCATCTGATAAAGATATAGCCACTGTTTCCTGAGGTTCAAAAATTGCTTTATACAAAAAAATAACACCCACGTTATAAATTTTATCTTCAAAAGCATTAACATTAATTGGTATATTTTGCGTTTCAAAACCCTTAAAAGTTAATTGCAAAACAATATTTTTTTCAGGAATATTCTCAATACTAAATTCACCTTTAAAATTAGTTTCTGTAAAAATGGATGTGTCTTTAATTTTAACCGTTACTCCTTTTAAATCCCTTTCCGAAGTAGCGTCAATAACCTTTCCTTTAAGTGTAGTTGCTATTTGTGAAGTTGCGTTTACTGCACAGCACAGCCATACAATAGTAGCAATAACTATTATTTTCATTAGCATTTTTTTTAAAAGTACTCATTTTTATAATACTAGTAAAATTCTATAACCAAAAATTTTATATTGGTGCTTTTATTGTGGCTCAAACTTTGTTAGTATCTTTGCTTCTTTAAATATTCAAATATCTATGAAACGTTTTTCTTTAATATTCGCTTTTTTTCTTATCACATCATACACTACTTTCGGTCAGGAAAATTACCAGATTAAAACCATTGCCTTTTATAATTTAGAAAATTTATTTGATACTATTAATAATCCTGCTAAAAATGATGAAGCAAGTCCTATTATGGAAATAAAAGGGAATAGAAGTAAAATTTATAAGAAAAAACTAAACAATATGGCTAAAGTGCTTTCTGAAATAGGCGTGAAAGAAGCTAAGAAAAGCCCTATTATTATTGGAGTTGCAGAGATTGAAAATCACAAAGTATTAGAAGATTTAATAAATACTAGTTATTTGAAAGATAAGAATTATAGTATTATTCAATACGAATCTCCTGATTTAAGAGGGATTGATGTTGCTTTATTATACCAAGAAAAATATTTTAAGCCTACTTCTCATGAAACTTTTGAATTAAAATTATGGGATGAAAACGGTATGCGAATTTACACTAGAGATCAATTATTAGTGTCAGGCTATTTAGATGATGAGTTAATTCATATCATTGTAAATCACTGGCCTTCAAGAAGAGGAGGTGAGAAAAAAAGTAGATCTAAGAGAGAAAAAGCAGCCTATTTAAATACACAAATAATTGAAAAAATTAAATTAAGTGATCCAAATCCTAAAATAATTATAATGGGTGATTTAAATGATGATCCTACAAATGCTAGCTTAAAAAAAGTACTAAAAACAAAAGCCATAAAAGCAAATGTAAAAAAAGGTGATATTTACAACCCAATGGAAGACATGTTTAGGCGTGGGCAAAACACCTTAGTTTATAGAGATAATATAAATTTATTTGATCAAATAATGATTAGCTCAGCATTGTTAACTACTAAAAAAGATTATTCCTCTTACAAATTTTATAAAGCCCGTGTTTTTAAACCTCAATATTTAACTACCCAAACTGGAAAATATAAAGGATACCCATACAGAAGTTTTGCTGGCAGTAATTTTATTGGAGGTTATAGCGACCATTATCCTGTTTATATCTATTTAATTAAAAACAATTAAATTTCTACTCTTCTTTTAAATCTTTTAGTAGTAATTGTAATGAAGTATTTCCATTCCAATGGTTTTCATCAACATTAAAAACCGCTTTAAAAGGCTTTCCATTTTTTATCAGCGAATGTTTATTTCCCATATTAAAACCTATGGCATTAAACGTTTTTTGGTTTGAACCTTCAAAAATATTTAATTTTAAATGTGTTTCATCTGAGCCTACTTTTTTCCCATAACCATTATCACGTAACCCACTAGCTAAAAAAACAGGTTTCATATTTTGGGGTCCAAAAGGCTCAAGTTGTTTTAAAATTCGATAAAATTTAGGAGTTATATCCAATAAGCTTATTTCGGTATCAATTGAAATTTCTGGAGTTCTTAAAGCAGAAGGTAGTGTATTTTTTACAACCTCTTCAAACTTCATTTTAAATTTTTGGTAGTTTTTTTCTTCCAATGTTAGTCCTGCCGCATATTTATGCCCACCAAACTGCTCAATAAATTCAGAACATTGCTCCAATGCATCATAAACATCAAATCCCTTAACTGAACGAGCTGAAGCAGCTAACTTGTCGCCACTTTTTGTAAAAACCAATGTTGGACGATAATATGTTTCAATTAATCTAGAAGCCACAATACCAATTACTCCTTTATGCCAATTTTTAGCGTATACAACGGTTGAATAATTCTGTTGTTCATTAGTATCTTCTATTTGTTGTAAGGCTTCTTTTGTTATTGTTTTATCGAGTTCCTTTCTATCATTATTATTTTTTTCAATTTCAGAAGCAAATTTTATTGCAGTATCTAAATCCATTTCCGTTAATAATTCTACTGCATAATTTCCGTGTTTTATACGCCCAGCAGCATTAATTCTTGGAGCAATAATAAAAACAACATCTGTAATTGTAAATTGTTTCTTTTTTACTTGTTGAATCATTGCTTTAATTCCTGTTCTTGGGTTTTGATTGATAACTTGCAATCCGAAATATGCCAAAATTCTATTTTCTCCTGTAATTGGAACAATATCTGCTGCAATGGCGGTAGCCACCAAGTCTAAATATTCAACCAAATCATCTATTGTTTGATTTCTTTTTTCTGAAAGAGCTTGAATTAATTTAAATCCAACACCACAACCACACAATTCTTTAAATGGGTATTCACAATCTGAACGTTTTGGATCTAAAACTGCAACAGCTTCAGGAATTATATTTCCAGGTCTATGATGGTCACAAATAATAAAATCTATTTCTTTTTCTTTAGCGTAGGTAACTTTATCTATTGCTTTTATTCCACAATCCAACGCAATTATTAAAGAAATTGCATTGTCCTCAGCAAAATCTATTCCTTTAAATGAAATACCATAACCTTCATCATATCTATCGGGAATATAGGTAGCAACATTAGGATGAATTTTTTTTAAATAAGAAGATAATAGTGAAACGGCTGTTGTACCATCAACATCATAATCGCCATAAACTAGTATGTTTTCACCTTCAACTATTGCTTTTTCAATACGAGCAACCGCCAAATCCATATCTTTCATTAAGAATGGATTGTGTAAATCCTTTAAATTAGGGCGAAAAAAGGCTTTGGCTTGATTGTAGTTCTCCAAACCTCGTTGTACAAGCAATTTAGCCAATGTATTATCTATTGATAATTCTTGTGCTAATTTTGATATGATTTGAGGGTCTGGTTTTGGTTTTAATTTCCAACGCATAGCAGTGCTTTTCCCTCAAAAGTAATCAAATTATTTTATTGTTCAATGTATTTAATTTCTGTTGTTACTTCTGAAAATTTTCGAAACATTTCCATCACACCACAATAACGTTCAACAGAAAGTTTTACAGATTTTTCTATTTTATCCTTTTTGAAATCACTTCCGTAAAAATAATAAACTACATGAACTTTATCATAAAATTTAGGGTGCTCATCTGTTAAATTAGCAATTACTTCAACTTTAAAATCAGCTACTTCAGCACGCATTTTTTTAAGTAAAGAAATTACATCCATAGATGTACAACCAGCCAAAGATGTTAACATTAAGGCTTTTGGGCGTAGTCCTTTTCCTTGACCTCCTACAGCTTCATCAGCATCAATTAACACACTTCCTTCGGGTGCAACTGATTCGAAAAGCATTTGCCCTTTCCAACTAACTTCAATTTTATTTGTCATAATTATTTTAATATTTAAAAAGTGCAAATTTAAATGATTTTTTGCCCTTTAGGTGTAACATTTTACACAAATTAGTTATTAACTCAATAAGTTTATAAATATTGAGTAAATAAATTTTAAAAATTTGATTGAAATCTAATAAATTAAATAGCTTTATAAATTATAAATAAGGCTAAAATAGCAAATATAAAATACGCACAATAACCACAAAATGAGTATAGAAAAAGCATACAATTCTTGGGCAAAACAATATGATAATAACGAAAACAAAACAAGAGATTTAGATAAAAAAGCCACTATTTCTACACTGTCAAACTATAAATTTAATACTGTTATAGAATTAGGTTGTGGCACAGGAAAAAATACCTTGTGGTTATTAAAAAATGCTCAAAAAATTATTGGATTGGATTTTTCTCAAGAAATGTTAAAAAAAGCCAAAGAAAAAATCAATACCGCTAGCGTAGTTTTTAAAAAAGCCGACTTCACCAAGCCTTGGGGTATAGAAAATGAGTTTGCCGATTTAATAACCTCTAACTTAACTTTAGAACACATTAAAAATTTAGATGTTATTTTTAAACAAACTTCAAAAAAACTAAAGCCCAATGGTTTGTTTTTTATTAGCGAACTACATCCTTTTAAACAATATAGTGGAAGTAAAGCAAGATTTGAATCTGAAAGTGGAACCGTAGAGTTAGAAGTTTATACACATCATATTTCCGAATATTTAAATAGCGCTAAAAAATATAATTTTAAACTTATTGAAATAAACGAGTGGTTTGACCAATCTAGTGAAAATGAAATACCTAGACTTATCTCATTTATTTTTAAGAAATAATTACGTTAAAAACTTCCTGAAAAATAAAATTTAATTACCTTTAATATGCTATTAATAAACAATCTAAAAATTGTGATTTTACTATTAATATTTTACAATTTTAATATTGAATATCTCTATTGATATGAAAAAAAAAATGTTCTTAATTTTACTTCTAATTACTTTATTTAGTTGTAAAAATAATGATTGTAGTGATTATGCGTGTTTTACACCACCGCCAAGGTTTACATTTGAACTTCTTGACAAATCCACAGGAGAAAATCTTTTTTCTAACGGCACTTTAAACCCTGATGAAATACGTGTTTTTGATGAAGAAAACAACCTATTTAATGCTAGCTTTATTTCTGAAAATAACATTAATCTTATTGATGTTTCTGAAATTGGTTGGAATCTTGGTTTACATTCTTATACGTTAATTGTTGGTGTTGACCTAGAAATTAACATTGTACTTGAAATAGAAGAAAAAAACGAAAATTGTTGTACTTACTTTGAAGTAGTAAATTTTCAGATTTTAAATTATGAATTTTCAAAATCTAATACAACCGGAATAATAACGGTTTTAATACCTTAAAAAAACCTCTTTTTATAGTAAAACCATATATCCAATCAAATCCACTATCTTTGCCGCTTTTATAAAACTACATGAAATTTACAGACTTAGGAATTATAACACCCATTTTAAAAGCATTAGCCACTGAAGGTTACACACATCCAACACCAATACAAGAACAAGCTATTCCTATTTTATTAAATAGAGAAGACTTATTAGGTTGTGCACAAACAGGTACCGGTAAAACAGCTGCTTTTACAATTCCTATTTTACAACATCTTTTCAATAGTAGAAATGATTACAAAGGAAGACGAAGAATAAGATCACTCATTGTGACTCCAACAAGAGAATTGGCCATACAAATTTCTGAAAATATTACAGCCTACGGTAAATATACTGGAATTAAAAATGTGGTTGTTTTTGGTGGCGTAAAACAGTTATCACAAACAAATGCTTTACGACAAGGTACAGACATATTAGTAGCAACACCCGGTAGGTTACTTGATTTAATTTCACAAGGGTTTATTACGTTAAAAGATGTAAAATATTTTGTACTGGACGAAGCCGATCAAATGTTAGATATGGGATTTATTCATGATATAAAAAAAGTAATAGCCAAGTTACCTGCAAAAAGGCAATCGCTTTTCTTCTCAGCTACCATGCCATCAGCAATTATAAATTTATCAAGCAACATCCTTGGAAATCCTCAAAAAGTAACTATTAAGCCTAAGCAAGCAACTGCTGAAAAAGTGGAACAAGCTATTTATTTTGTTAGTAAACCAAACAAGCGTAAGTTATTAGTTCATTTATTGGGAGAGCACCCTAATTCATCTGTCTTGGTTTTCTCGAGAACAAAACATGGAGCCGACAAAATTGTACGAGTCTTAGCCAAAGCACAAATTAAAGCTGCTGCTATCCACGGTAATAAATCACAAGGTGCAAGGCAGCGTGCTTTAGGAAATTTTAAAAAGGGAGAATTAAATGTGCTAATAGCTACAGATATTGCTGCAAGAGGAATTGATGTTGAAGAATTATCGTTGGTAATTAATTTTGATTTGCCTAATATACCTGAGACTTATGTACACAGAATTGGAAGAACTGGCCGAGCAAAATCTAGCGGTATAGCATTGTCTTTTTGTAATATTGAAGAAAAGGCATATTTAAAAGATATTCAGAAATTAATCAATCAGGAGATCCCTGTAATAAGAGAACACCCTTTTGTTGATGATGAAATTGAAGAAACTCCAATTCCAAAAAAACCTTCAAAAAATCAACGAAAAAAGTTACAACATCACTCAAAAAAAGAAGGCGAAAACACCCATAAAAAGAAGAAATGGAGACCTTATTCTAACAAACGTCGTTCTTAAACACTTTTAAACAATGTATCCCATAATAATATACAAAATGGTACTTATGGCTCCTCCTATTAAGGCGTAAGGCAACTGCGTTTTCACGTGATCTATATGGTCACTTGCTGATGACATAGACGAAATGATTGATGTATCTGAAATAGGAGAACAATGGTCTCCAAACACACCTCCACCAAGTGTCGCTGCAATTACTAAATTTGTTTCTGAACCATGTATTGTTGCCATTGGTAAAGAAATTGCCAACATAATGGCAAATGTACCCCAGGAAGTTCCCGTAGAAAAAGCAATAAAAGAGCTAATCACAAAAACAATGGCAGGTAATAATTCAGGTGACAACCAATCCTTGGAAACATTGGCAATATAAAGCCCTGTTCCTAATTGATTACAAGCTTCCCCAATTGCAAAAGCAAGCATCATAAGCAATGCTAAAGGCATTAGCTCGCTAATTCCTTTTAACACTAGATCTACCATCTCTTTCATTTTCATTATCCCCTGAGCACGATATAAAACCATTGCAACAAAAATTGCTGCAATCACTGCGTATAATACAGAAGAAGATCCTGATCCTTTTCCTATGGCTTGAGAAATATGATTTGTAAAAGAACTGGCATTTTCTACACTATTCCACCCTGTATAAACTAAGTTAATTGGCATCATAAAAACCATTGTAGCCAAAGGAATAACCATATTGTAAGCTTTTGCTTTAATCCCTTCTTTTGGCGGATACGATGTCACAGTATCTGAAAGCATTGGTTTAGCACCTTCATTCATTAATTTCCCCGTTTCTTTAGTTCTTTTTTCAGCCTTTTTCATTGGGCCAATATCTTTTTTAAAAACAATTACAAAAGCTAAAACTAGAAGTGTTATAATTGGGTAAAAATTATATTTAATAGTTGTAATTAATGTTGCAAACGGGTGTTCTATTCCTTGTGTAATTAGCAAACCCATAATAAATGCACCCCAGGCGTTAAAAGGAATAAGAATAGAAGTAGGTGCAGAGCTAGAATCGGCAATATAGGCTAATTTTTCTCTAGGTATTTTTAATTTATCAAAAACCGGTCTGTAAAGTGTTCCTACTGTGAGTGAGCTAATACTGGTTTCAACAAATAAAATGATTCCCGTAAACATGGCTAACAATTGCACTATTACCCTACTATAACCTGCTTTTTTATTTTCAAAATAAGCAATTAAAATATGTAATTTATTTACAAAGCCTTCAACCCCTCTAGAGTATTGAATAAACAGAAGTAAAGCCCCAACTAGAGCGCTAAACATAATAGTTCTAGTATTTCCTTCTGATTTAAAAACATTAACTAATCCTTCAATTGTAGCCAAAGTACCTGTTAAAATATTCCAATCGCTCATTATAATCCAGGAAAACCAAATACCAAAAAATAAGGCGATGTAAACTTGTTTGGTTCTTAATGCAAAAATAATAGCTATAACAGGAGGAAGAATTGACAAAAACCCATAATCAGTCATAAGAAATAATATAATTAAATGGAAAGATAAAAAAAGTAAGTTAATAAAAAAACAAATTAAAGTAGGCTCTCCCTTTGTTTATTATAAATTACTTGTAATCAGCGAACTATTGATTTATTTATTTCTAACGTAAATTAGTTTAAACCGTTTATTGGATCTTTCTCTTTGCTCTATTTCAAATTGTTTTAAAGACTTAAATAAGGGTGTTAATTTTTCAAATCCAAAGTTACGAGCATCAAAATTAGGCTGTTTCTTTAAAATTAAAGAACCTACATCACCCATAAATGCCCAACCATCTTCATCTGCAGCATCTGCAACTGAGTTTGAAAGCAAACGAATTACTTTTGGTGTAATTTTATCAATATTTAATTTTTTTGATTTTCTCTTACCTTCTTGATTATCTTCTTCAACTTCTAAAATCTCTAAATAAATAAATTTATCACAAGCAACAATAAAAGGATTTGGAGTTTTCTTTTCTCCAATACCATAAACAACATGCCCAGCTTCTCTAAGTCGTGTTGCTAATTTTGTAAAATCACTATCTGATGACACCAAACAAAAACCATTTACTTTTTCTGAGTATAAAATATCCATTGCATCAATAATCATGGCAGAATCTGTTGCATTTTTTCCTGTAGTGTAACCGTATTGCTGAATGGGAGTTATAGCATTTTCAAGTAAAATACTTTTCCATTTAGACAAATGCGGCTTAGTCCAATCTCCATAAATACGTTTTATGGTTGGTGTACCGTACTTTGCTATTTCCTCCATCATTTCTTTAATATATTTTGATGGAATATTATCGCCATCAATAAGTACAGCTAATTTTATATCTTTTATCATAGTTGTAAAG
>JAMOMG010000327.1 GCA_027068695.1 Flavobacteriaceae bacterium | reverse complement strand
TTCTAAATATGGTGATACACATAGATTTATTATGGTAACATCTAAAACTTGGCAATATGGTGCTAATGATAAATGGGGAACTACAATTTCTTCATTCTATGAACTAGCCAAAGGAGGTCGATTCTCTTATACGTATAGTGGTGATATAAACAATGATGGATCTAACTTAAATGATTTAATTTATATTCCTACTTCAGCTGAAATTAATCAAATGCAATTTTCAGGTGCTGGACAAGCAGCTGCATTCGAACAATTTATTCAACAAGATGATTATTTAAGTGGTAGAAGAGGAAGTTATGCTGAACGTTATGGAGCCTTAACACCTTGGAGAGGGAAATTAGATATGAAATTTATTCAAGAACTTAAGGTCGGAGATACCAATGCAATACAATTTAGTATTGATATATTAAATGTTGGAAATTTATTAAATTCAAATTGGGGATTGGTACAACAACCAAATGCTGTACAACCAATTGGTGTAACTGTTGATAGTTCAGGAACACCTACATACTCTTTTAATCCTGATTTACAAGATACTTTTGTATATGATGCTACTTTATTATCTAGATGGCAGATGCAATTTGGATTGCGTTATATTTTCTAAATTTTAAAATTATTATATTTGAACCGCCCAAAATTGGGCGGTTTTTTTATCTTCTAATTTATGAAATACAGACAGTTAACAAAAGAGCAATTTTTAGAATTACACAACGAATTTGCTAAATTTTTAGCAACTCAGCAAATTGATATTAAGGAATGGAATACCATTAAAAAAGAAAAACCATTAATGGCTGAAGAGGAGTTGAATATATTTAGTGATTTGGTTTGGGAAGATGTGTTAACAAAAACGAACTACTTAGAGCATATCTCTGACAATGACATTAATTTATTTAAATGTAATTCTAAAGAAATGATACGAATTTACATTAAACTTAAAAATAAAGATAAAAGCTTTTTAAACCCAACAGATTTTAAATGGTTTTTACAAAATCCTTTAGATGATAGTATTGAATATTTTAAAGCTGTAAAAAAATACTCAAAAGAAAGAAACTTAGAACTTTTTGACCTGATTGAAAAAGGAAGTCAAATTTCAAATGGTAAACTATTTTCTACTGTAGGCCAATTAATTCATTCACCACATTAATCACACCAATAGAGGCCTTTTCTGCAACAATTTTTAAATTTGAATAACTCTTACGATTAATTGTAGGTTTTGGATCAATAAAATATATAGGAATACTAGCCTTTGTATAATTAATTAAATTGGCTGCAGGATATACCTGCATAGATGTTCCAATTATTATTAAAATATCTGCTTCTGCTGTTATTTCTACAGCTTTGTCAAGCATTGGAACCATTTCTCCAAACCAAACAATATGTGGCCTCAGTTGGCCCCCTTCTTCACATACATCACCAATTTTTAACTCTTTCTTCCAATCATAAATAAGAGATTTATTTGTCGTACTTCGTACTTTTAATAGCTCCCCATGCAAGTGCAAAACAGTTGAACTACCGGCACGTTCATGTAAATCATCAACATTTTGAGTTATAATGGTAACATTGTATTTCTTTTCGAGTAATACTAATGCTTTATGTCCTTGGTTTGGTTTAACGTTAAGTAACTGAGCTCTTCGCTTATTATAAAAATCCAACACTAAATTTTTATTTCTATCCCATCCAATTGGAGAAGCCACTTCCATAATATCATGACCTTCCCAAAGTCCATTAGCATCCCGAAAAGTTTTAATACCACTTTCAGCACTAATGCCAGCACCTGTAAGAACTACTATTTTTTTCATATTAATAATTTATTCAAAAGTAAAATTTATATTAAAGTTTTTAGGTATTTTTGAGATTAAAGTTTTCATTAATATATTTTATAAAATGATAAAATGGTTTAAAAACACTGGTCCAGGTGTATTAGTTGCAGCTGCCTTTATTGGTCCAGGTACAGTAACTTTATGTACACTTGCGGGTGTTAAATATGGATATTCTTTGCTTTGGGCAATGACTTTGTCTATTGTAGCAACTGTTATCTTACAAGAGATGTCTGCTAGGATTGGTATTATTACCCAAAAAGGATTAGCACAGGTTATAAAAGAGCAAATTAAATCTCCAATACTTAATAAAATAACTATCTTTTTAATTTTATCGGCTATTGTAGTTGGAAATGCTGCTTATGAAGCAGGGAATATAAGTGGTGCATCTTTAGGTATCTCAGCTATATTTGGTAATCATTTGTATTATTTATACCCAATAATCATTGGTGTTATTGCTTTTGTATTATTATATATTGGAAATTATAAAATACTAGAGCGTAGTTTGGTTTTTTTAGTGATAATTATGAGTATATCATTTCTGTTAACAGCAATTATAACCAAGCCAAATATTAGTTTAATGTTGAAAGGGATGTTTATTCCTTCTTTCCCTAATGGAAGTGTACTAACTATTATAGGTTTAATAGGAACTACTGTTGTTCCGTATAATTTATTTTTACACGCTTCTTTGGTAAAAGAAAAATGGAAAAATAAAAACGATTTAAAGTTTGCAAGAAAAGATACTTTTATTGCAATTATTTTAGGTGGATTTGTATCTATGTCAATTATTATAGCTGCATCCTCTATTAACGGAGTGGAAATAAAAAATGGAATAGATTTAGCCAAAGGTTTAGAGCCTTTATATGGAAATTTTGCGAAATATTTTTTAGGCATTGGTTTGTTTGCTGCAGGTATTACATCAGCAATTACAGCACCATTGGCAGCGGCTTATGTAGCTAGAAGCTGTTTCGGATGGGATGTAGACTTGAAAAATATTAAATTTAGAATGGTATGGTTTTTAATTTTAGTCTTGGGAGTTGTATTTTCATCTTTTAAAATTAATCCTATTGAAATTATAAAATTTGCACAAGTAGCTAATGGCATTTTATTACCTGTTATAGCCTTGTTTTTGTTATGGATTGTTAATAAAACAACCGTTTTAGGAACTTATAAAAATGGTATTTTCCAAAATATTATTTCAGGAATTATAATCCTAGTTACCATAATTTTAGGATTTAAAAGTATTTTAAAAGTATTTGAATTACTGTAATTATGAAAAAACTAGAGATTAATTGTGATGTGGGTGAAGGTATTCATAATGAAGATTTATTGATGCCTTATATCCAATCGTGTAATATAGCTTGCAAAGGTCATGCAGGAAATATGAAAACAATGAATTTTGTTGTGGAATTAGCAATAAAATACAATGTTAAAATTGGAGCTCACCCTTCTTACCCTGATAAAGAAAATTTCGGTAGAAAAACAATGATTATTGAAGAAAACAAATTAAGAAATTCTATTCAAAATCAAATAAATTCTCTTTTAAAAGTTACCAAAGAGAAAGGAGTGACCCTACACCACATTAAGCCACATGGAGCATTGTATAATGATATAGCCAAAAATAATAAATTAGCGTTGCAATTTTTAGAAAGCATTTTACCTTATAAAAAAACTGTAAAATTGTACGTTCCTTATAACTCTGTAATCGCAAAAAAAGCTAAAGAAAAAGGATTTGTAATCATTTACGAAGCTTTTGCTGATAGAAATTACAATGATGATTTAAGTTTGGTTTCAAGAAAAAATAAAGAAGCTTTAATTACAAATAAACAAGCTATTTTTAAACATGTTTTAGAAATGTTAACAGAAGAAAAAGTAACCACGATTTCAGGAAACAAAAAAAAAATAAAAGCAACTACTTTTTGTGTACATTCTGATACTAAAAACGCAGTTGAAATTGTAAAGTATTTATCTTTAAAAAAAGCAGGTGAAAGTTTGTTGTGAGCACATTTAAATTAACATATAAACCTTTTGGAGAATCAGCTATTTTAATTGAATGGCCTCAAAATATTTCAATTGATATTTTAGATGATATCCGTAATTTTAGTTTTAAAATAAATAATCAGAACATCAAATACATACTTGAGGTTAACTTTGTATATAGCTCATTACTAGTAATATATAATTACAATAAAATAAATTACATTAATTTAAAGAAAGAGCTTCAATTTCTTTATAACCAAAGATTAGCTTCTAAAAATAATTTAAAAACAACTATTTGGGAAATACCTGTTTGCTATGATATTGAATTTGGGATAGATTTACCATTTCTATCTTTACAAAAAAAAATAAGTATTGAAGAAATTATCTCAACACACAGTAGCAGTTTATATACCGTATTTGGTATTGGATTTTTACCAGGTTTTTTATACTTAGGTGGCTTATCAAAAAAATTACATTTTAAAAGAAGAGATATACCTCGTTTAGAGGTTCCAAAAGGCGCCATTGCTATTGGAGGGAAACAAACAGGAATATACCCTAAAATTTCACCTGGAGGTTGGCATATTATTGGCAAAACGCCTATTTCAATTTTTGAGATTAATAGAGAAAAACCTTGTTTAGTAATTCCCGGTGATAAAGTTAAATTTAACCCAATTTCAAAGGGAGAATTTAAAAGCATAAAACTTGAAATAGAAGCAGGGATTTATAAATTAAAAAGCGTAGCTAAATGATTAGAGTTCTTCAAGCTGGGTTACACACTTCTGTCCAAGATATTGGGAGATTTGGATATAGAAACATAGGTGTTCCTACTAGTGGAACAATGGATACTATTTCTGCAAATTTTGCAAATGCATTATTAAATAACAACAAAAATGATGCAGTATTGGAAGTTACAATGTACGGCCCAAAGTTAGAATTTACAATTCCAACAGTTATTACAATTACAGGAGCTGAAATGTCTGCAAAACTCAATAATATTAGCATCGCTAATTATAAAAAATATTCAATTAAAAAAGGTGATATTCTTTCCTTTGGAGAATTAACAAAAGGGTTACGATGCTATTTAGCTGTTAAAGGTGGTTTTAAAACCGCAAAGGTTCTAAAAAGCAGATCATTTTATAACGGAATTACTTTAAAAGACTCTCTTAAAAAACATGATACAATATTGTATGACAGCTATGTAGATGATATAGTTCCTTTTAATTCAGCAATTAAAAGTACAACACTATTTTTTGAAACTAATATATTAGAGGTTTATAAAGGCCCTGATTTTAATTTATTCACATTAGAAGAGCAACAAAAAATATGCTCAAATAAGTATACTATTTCAAATTTAATGGATAGAATGGGGTATAGGGTAAAAGAAACGGTTATTAAACACAGTAAATCAATTCTTACAAGCCCTGTTTTACCAGGAACAGTTCAACTAATACCTTCAGGTCAGTTAATTATCCTAATGAAAGATGCTCAAACAACGGGTGGTTATCCACGAATACTTCAGTTAACAGAAAAGTCAATTGCTATTTTAGCACAAAAAAAAGAAGGAGATATCTTTAACTTTTTACTGGTTTAATGTGCTAAGCCTGAATAATAAAAAAATAAATTACATAAATTGTTTTATGAATTTTAAATTTGAAACACTACATTTGCAAAAGTTTTAATGTTCTTTTTATAAAATTTATAAAACACTAAAACTAGTTGTTATAACGACTTTAGATATTGTATTATCTTTTGAATTCGTTAAAATGACAACCCTAACTGTATAAAAATATCAGTTTTAACAATAAAAAATATAACTATATAAATTAATGGCTGGATCACAAGAAACATTTGGTAAAAAAGAAAGAGAAAAAAAACGTTTAAAAAGAAGAAAAGACAAACTACTTAAAAAAGAAGA
>JAMOMG010000326.1 GCA_027068695.1 Flavobacteriaceae bacterium | reverse complement strand
ATCACTAAAAAAAATCCAATTAAAATTTCACATCGACAAATTGCAAATGAATTAGGAACTGCTAGGGAAGTTATAAGTAGACTTCTGAAAAAATTAGAAGGTGAAAACAAAGTCAAACAACTCTCAAACCAAATTAAAATTTTGTAACCGGTGACCATAGTCACTGCATAATTTATACCTTTAAGGTAATTTTACCTGTATTATTAATTAAAACTTATACAAAATGAAAAAAAACATGGGATCTGTCGACAAAATTATTAGAGTATTAATAGCTGTTGTTATTGCTGTTTTATACTGGCAAGGAATTATTAGTGGTACACTTGCAATTATACTGTTAGTTTTAGGTATTGTATTTTTATTAACAAGCCTTATAAACTTTTGCCCGTTATACACCATTTTTGGTATAAATACTTCTAAAAAAGAATAACTTTAATAATTATTTGAGCGAAGTTCAAATGCTTCTAAAGTGTTTTAACTACGCTCAATTAACTTACTTTTCACTCTTAAATTACGCACCACAATAGGTTACAAAATTGCGTGGTGTTTCGTACAGCGTGATTGAAAGTTCCAATTCTTTTGCAATTTTACTTCTCAGTATATTCCAAATAACCACAACAATATTTTCTGCAGTTGGATTTAATGTTTTAAATTCAATTACCTCTTCGTTCAGGTTTTTATGATCAAATTTTTCTTCGATTTCAGTTTCAATTAAATTTTTTAAAACTTTCATATCCATTACAAAACCTGTATCTGGATGTATTTCCCCTTTTACAGAAACAATTAATTCATAATTATGTCCATGATAATTCGGATTGGCACATTTTCCAAATACGGTTGCATTGCGTGCATCAGACCAATCTGCATTATACAATCTATGTGCAGCATTAAAATGTGCTTTCCTATTTACTGTAACTTTCATAATTATTGTTTTATAAAATCATAAAAATTCTTAAAAATAATTTTAAACCACTCAGTATAAATTTTAGGATTACTGATAATATCATTTTTAATATCTTCAACATCCATCCACTTATAAGCTTCAACCTCTTCTTTGTTAATTACCGGATTTTGATTATAAAA
>JAMOMG010000325.1 GCA_027068695.1 Flavobacteriaceae bacterium | reverse complement strand
TAAAATTTTAAGTACTTAAAAAGTAAATAATGATAAAACAATTAACAAAAGAAGCAATTGAATTGCTTCAACAATTAATTTCAAAACAATCTTTTTCAGGAGAAGAAAATGAAACAGCATTGTTAATAATGCAATATTTTTCACATCATAGAATTCCTTTTGAAAGTAAAAATCACAATATTTGGGCAAAGAACAAGCATTTTAACCCTTCAAAAAAAACAATATTATTAAACTCGCATCATGATACGGTAAAACCAAATAAAGGGTATACTCGTAATCCGTTAAGCCCTGATATTGAAGAAGGGAAGTTGTACGGTTTGGGAAGTAATGATGCAGGTGGTTGTTTGGTTTCATTATTGGCAACATTTACCTATTTTTATGAAAGAAATGATTTGAATTACAATTTTGTACTAGTAGCTTCCGCTGAAGAAGAAAATTCGGGATTGAAAGGCTTAAATAGTATGCTATCTGTAATTCCTGAAATAGATTTTGCAATTATTGGCGAACCAACATTAATGAATTTAGCTATTGCAGAAAAGGGATTGTTAGTGTTAGATTGTGAAGCTAAAGGAACTTCAGGGCACGCGGCACACGGAATAGGAGACAATGCAATTTATAATGCAATAGAAGATATTAAATGGTTTCAAACTTTTGAATTTGCAAAAGAATCAGAAACTTTAGGGAAAGTTAAAATGACGGTTACTCAAATAAATGCTGGAAGTCAGCATAATGTAATTCCTGCAAATTGTAAATATGTAGTTGATGTTAGAGTTACAGATGCGTATAGCAATAAAGAGGTTTTAGAAATTATACAATCAAATGTGAAATCGGAAGTTGTTGCAAGGTCACTTCGATTAAACTCTTCATCTATATCAAAAAATCATCCAATTGTTGAAGCAGGTATTAAATTAGGTAGAAAAACGTATGGTTCACCAACCTTATCTGACCAGGCAGTTTTAAGCTGTCCATCGTTAAAATTAGGACCGGGAGAAAGTTTACGTTCTCATACCGCCAATGAGTTTATTTATATAAATGAAATTGAAGAAGGAGTAGAATTATATATTAAAATATTAGAAGAAATTATATAA
>JAMOMG010000324.1 GCA_027068695.1 Flavobacteriaceae bacterium | reverse complement strand
TTTCTAACTCCATAAATAACTGGCAGCCATTACAAATACCAACAGAAAGAGTATCTTTTCTTTTGAAGAAGTTATCTAAAGCTGTTTTAGCTTTTTCATTGTACAAAAATGCACCAGCCCAACCTTTGGCAGAGCCTAAAACGTCTGAGTTTGAAAAACCACCAACCGCACCAATAAACTGAATGTCTTCTAAAGTTTCACGACCGCTAATTAAATCGGTCATATGTACATCTTTCACATCAAAGCCAGCTAAATACATTGCATGTGCCATTTCACGTTCTGAATTACTTCCTTTCTCTCTAATAATTGCAGCTTTTGGTCTCTCGATTGTGCTTGAGAGGATATTTTCGTCATTACGAGGAGTATGCGACGAAGTAATCTCATTTTTAGAAACAGATTGCTTCACTGCGTTCGCAATGATATTTTTTAATTTTCCTGTAAAATGTGTAGGAAAAGTATATTTTAAAGGTTGGTTTTTATAATTTTCAAAGCGGTCTTTTGCCAAACCATTTGCAGTTTGCTTGTTATCTAATAAATAAGAAGTTTTATACCAACTATCTCTATATCTTGGAATATCTAGTTTACAAGGGCCAAAGTCTAAGGTTTCTTCATTGGTAACAGTTCCAAGTTTGTAAAAGGAAATATTATTATCTTTTAATCTGTTTTCAACAATGGTATCTTCTTTTGCTTGAAAAACAATACCTATATTTTCAGCAAAAAGATATTTAATAATGTCCTTTTCTTCAAAAACTGAAAAATCTATTTTAAGTCCTAAATTAAGATCAGTAAAACACATTTCTAATAATGTAGTAATTAATCCGCCACTTCCAATATCGTGTCCTGCAAGAATGTTGTCTTCTAAAATTAATTTTTGAATCGTATTGAAAGCTCTTTTGAAGAAATTAGCATCTTTAATAGTAGGAGCTTCATTTCCAATTTTATTAAGTGTTTGAGCAAATGAAGATCCTCCCAATTTAAAATCGTCTTGAGAAAGGTTGATGTAGTATATTGAGCCTCCTTTTTTATGTAACACAGGTTCTACTACTTTTTGAATATCTGTACAATTTCCAGCAGCAGAAATAATAACAGTACCAGG
>JAMOMG010000323.1 GCA_027068695.1 Flavobacteriaceae bacterium | reverse complement strand
ATATAAAAACAAAAATTATGAAACTTTGGGACAAAGGATTTTCAACCGATAAAAAAATAGATTTATTTACAGTTGGAAACGATAGAGAATTAGATTTAGTTTTAGCAAAATATGATATTATTGGAAATATAGCTCATGCTAAAATGTTGCATAAAATAGGGTTGCTTACTGCTACAGAGATTAGCGATTTGGAAATTGAATTAAAAGCAATTTTAAAAACTATTGAAAAAGGCGAATTTGTTATTGAAGACTCTTTTGAAGATGTACACTCTAAAGTTGAGTTTTTACTAACAGAGAAGCTAGGCGATACTGGTAAGAAAATTCATACTGCACGTTCAAGAAACGATCAGGTTTTGGTAGATGTTCATTTGTATTTAAAAGATGCTTTAATAGAAATAAATGAAGGTGTTGATGATTTATTTGAGTTGTTAATTAAATTGGCAAAGCAATATAAAGATGTCTTATTACCAGGGTATACACATTTACAAGTGGCAATGCCTTCATCATTTGGGCTGTGGTTTTCGGCCTATGCGGAAACGTTAATTGATGATATCTATTTTTTAAAAGCAGCTTACAAAGTAGCAGATCAAAACCCGTTGGGTTCAGCGGCAGGTTATGGAAGTTCATTTCCAATTGATAGAGACTTTACGACAAAGGAATTAAATTTTGAAACTTTAAAATTTAATGCTGTAGCAGCACAAATGGGAAGAGGTAAATTAGAAAAATCTGTTGCATTTGCCTTAAGTTCCGTGGCAAGTACCTTGTCAAAAATGAGTATGGATATATGCTTGTATATGAGTCAAAATTTTGGTTTTATTTCATTTCCTGATGAATTAACAACAGGTTCAAGTATAATGCCTCACAAAAAAAATCCCGATGTTTTTGAATTAATAAGGGGGAAATGCAACAAATTACAAGCATTACCTTATGAGTTTACACTAATAACTAACAACCTTCCAAGTGGATATCACAGAGATTTACAGTTGTTAAAAGAAGGGTTAATCCCTTCATTTTCCACATTAAAATCATGTTTAGAAATGTTGACCTACTCCTTAAAAAATATTCAAGTAAAAACCAATATTGTTGAAGATGAAAAATACAT
>JAMOMG010000322.1 GCA_027068695.1 Flavobacteriaceae bacterium | reverse complement strand
GCGCAATTTATAGCGCATAATTTTGGAGGTAAGGTAGCTGCTTCTAATACCCGTGAGTACGGTAGGGCAAATCTTTCTTTTGTGAAAGAAAATGAATTATTTTTTGAAGAGGTTAGTGAAGGTAGTCAGGTTTGGATGAGCCATAGTGATACCATTGTTGATTTACCTGAAAACTGTGAATTAATTGCTAGTACTCATGATGTTGTAAATGCAGCATTTAAAATTAAAGAAGAAACTACTTACGGAATCCAATTTCACCCAGAAGTTTATCACTCGAAAGATGGATTGAAAATTTTGAAAAATTTCTTAGTTAAAATTGCTGGAGTTGCACAAACTTGGACACCTGATTCTTTTGTCGAAACAACTGTAAACAGGCTTAAAAATCAATTAGGAAATGATAACGTTGTTTTAGGGCTTTCAGGAGGCGTAGATTCAACAGTGGCAGCAGTATTGTTAAGTAAAGCAATTGGAGATAATTTGTATTGTATTTTTGTAAATAACGGCTTGTTACGTAAAAATGAATTCGAAAATGTATTAAATCAGTACAAGGGAATGGGATTGAATGTAAAAGGTGTTGATGCTTCGGCACGTTTCTTGAATGAGTTAAAAGGAGAATCAGATCCAGAAGGAAAACGTAAAATTATAGGTAGGGTTTTTATTGAAGTTTTTGATGATGAAGCACATTTGTTAGAAGATGTAAAATGGTTGGCTCAAGGAACAATTTATCCTGATGTAATTGAGTCTCTTTCAGCAACAGGAGGACCATCAGCAACTATAAAATCACATCACAATGTTGGAGGATTACCCGATTTCATGAAGCTAAAAATAGTTGAACCTTTAAAAATGCTCTTTAAAGACGAAGTTAGAAGAGTAGGTAAATCATTAAAAATAGATGCTGAGCTATTAGGGAGGCATCCATTTCCTGGGCCAGGTTTAGGAATTCGTATTTTAGGTGATATTACAGCCGAAAAAGTAAAAATATTACAAGAAGTTGATGCTATTTTTATAACTGGTTTGAAAGAGTCAGGTTTGTACAATAAGGTGTGGCAAGCAGGAGCAATGTTGCTCCCAGTAAATTCGGTTGGTGTAATGGGTGATGAGAGAACATATGAAAAAGCAGTTGTTTTGAGAGCGGTAGAATCAACTGATGGGATGACGGCAGATTGGGTGAATTTACCGTATGCATTTTTACAAAAAATATCAAATAAAATAATAAATAGTGTTAAAGGCGTTAATAGAGTAGTGTACGATATTAGTTCTAAACCACCTGCAACTATTGAATGGGAATAAATTTTAAAACTAAATTTCATTTATGAAAAAAATAAAATGGCTACTATTGTTTCTTTTTTTTAGCACTGCAATAATTTTTGCACAGCAAAAGAAGTATGTTTCATATATTGTTAAAAAAGGAGAAACAATAAAAAGTATTGCAAAAACTTATAAAATGTCAAAAAGGGATTTACTACGTTTAAATCCAGGCGTTAGTAAAAAACCTAAACCAAATACGGTAATAATAGTTCCCAATAAAAATTTTGGGAGAGTTATTATAAATACAAATAAAACAAACGAAAAATTATATACAGTTCAACCTAAAGAAACATTGTTTGGTATTTCGAGAAAATTTGGAGTTTCTATTGATGAATTAAAAGCCATTAATCCTATATTAAAAGAGGGTTTAAAAATTGGTATGAAACTCGTCATTCCTAAACCGAGTATTACACAAGCAAAGGATTCAATAAACTATGTACTTCATACGGTAGTAATAGATGATACTATTTATAATTTAGCGAAACGATTTGAAGTAACTGAAGAAAGTTTATTTGATTTAAATCCAATATTAGAAGAAGGATTAAAATTAGGAATGTTATTAAAAATTAAACCTATTGAAATTACTGAAGATGATACAACTATTTTTAAAGAAAAAATAGATTTAACAAAAGAGATCAACGTAGTTTTTATGCTTCCTTATCAGTTGAATAAATTAAATGACTCTATTAGAAAAGTAAATTTTAAAAAAAGTAATTCATTGTTAAATTATACAACGGATTTTCATTTGGGTACAATTATGGCAATAGATTCCTTAAGACAAAAGGGACTGAAAATTAATGTGAAGTATTTTGATACTGAAAATTCAGATTATAAAGTACAGTACATTGTTAATCAAAGTGATTTTAAAAATGCTGATATAGTAATAGGGCCGTTATTTTTTGATAAAGCACAATGGGTTTCAAAACGTACTAAAATACCAGTAGTTTCTCCGTTATTTTCAAAAAAACAAGGTAAGTTTTCAAAAAATAATTTAGTAAAGGCATCTCCAGGCCCAGAGATTTATGAAAATAAATTACTAACTTATTTGGAGAAAAAATATGAAGGTGAAAATATTATTGTAATTAATGATGATAAACTTGAAAATCAATCAAAACTTTGGCGAATAGTAAACAAACTTAAATCTTTTGATTCTATTCAAAATATAGCTGTTGTAAAAACAAAAGAGGGGTTTATTGATAGTGAACTTTTTAAAACAAAATTGGATACACTGGGCAAAAACTGGATAATTATTAGCAGTGATGAAAAGGTAACTACCTCAGCTGCAATAAATAATTTAAAAACGTATGCTGAAGATGTTGATATTCAATTGTTTGCTTTAGGTAAGGGTAAAAATTTTAACAATATTAGTAATAGTTTTTTAGGGAAGTTAAATTTTGTTTTCCCAACTTCAGAATATATAAATATTGAAGATAATAACGTTAAGCGGTTTTATGATAAGTATAAAGCTAAAAATTATGCATTACCTTCAAAATATGCAATTAGAGGTTTTGATGTTACATATGATACTTTAATAAGGTTTGCTAGTTCAGAAAGTCTTGATGAAGGGTTGAAAGCAGGTAAATCAGTAAGAATATCTCGTGTTTTTGACTATGAAAAAGAGTTGTTAGGAAGTTTTGAAAATACAGGAGTACTTTTAATACAATACACGAAAGATTTATTACCCATTGTAATTGAATAAAATTAAAAAAAATGCACAATTAAAAAATTGTGCATTTTTTACTTTTATGCAGTAATAAATTACATTTTTTTCATTTGTTGTTTTAACATTTTAATTTGGTCGGTTAAAACACCTTGAGAGTCCAATTTTTTAGCTTCATTGATTAACATTGTAGCTTCTCTTTTTCTTCTTTTCGACATTGCAATACCTGCTAATTGTAATTTAGCCATTGCAATATCATGTTTCATACTTAGGCCAAGTTTCAATGCTTTTTTAAAAAATTTTTCAGCTTGCGTAAGATTAGTTTGTGAAACTAAAATTCCATGTAAAAAGTTGTAATAACCTTCTTGTTTTTGAATCAAAGCACTGCTCGGATTTTTAATATAGGCAAGCCATTTGCTGGCACCAGCAAAATTTTGCTTTCTTAACTGCCAAAAGGCCAATAATATAAATTCGTTTTTAAAGTAAAACAATACAAAAATACTAGCAAGTAATACCAATGAGATACCATTCATAATATTTCCTTCAATAAATTGAAATATTGCCCAAACCAAAATTCCTGCTGCTATTACTAATTTTATATACTTATTAAACATTGAATAATAATTTTTATGGATTGCAAAGTTACATTTTTGCAATGATTATATTTATTTTTTGTAATATTTTTTAAATTTAAAATAAGCAAAAACAGAAATAATGAAAACTATTAGAATTGCATAATAGACAAAAACAGGTGTAATAACCTTATCTCCACTTGCATAAGAATGTAAACCAGATAAGTAGAAATTCACCCCAAAATAAGTCATTAAAATAGAGGCAAAAGCAGCAATAGAAAACAAATTGAATGTAAACTTACTTCTCAAACCTGGAACTAACCTTAGGTGAAGAACAAAAGCATAAATCATAATGCTAATCAAAGCCCACGTTTCTTTAGGGTCCCAGCCCCAATAACGCCCCCAACTTTCGTTAGCCCATTGTCCACCCAGAAAATTTCCAATCGTTAAAAGAACCAAACCAACAGTTAAAGACATTTCATTGATAATAGTTAATTCTTTAATCATTAAACCTACTTTGCTTTTGTTCTTTTTGGTAGTTAAAATCATAAGTAATAATGAAATTAAGCCTAAAATCATACCTAATGCAAAAGGGCCATAACTGGCTACAATAATGGCCACATGAATCATTAACCAGTATGAGTTTAAAACAGGAACCAGATTTGCAATTTCAGGATCCATCCAGTTCCAATGCGCAACCATTAAAATAAAAGCTGTTAAAAATGCCGTTGCGGCAATAGTCATAGATGATTTTCTTCCAAAAATCAATCCAAATAGCATAGTTGCCCACCCAACATAAATCATCGATTCATAGGCGTTACTCCAAGGAGCGTGTCCACTAACAATCCAACGAGCAATTAAACCACCTGTGTGCATTAAAAATAACCCTATTATAATTACAGTACTAACGTTTATTAGAATTTTTATAGTTTTATTATTATTAAATATTTGAAATATTACAAGAAAAAACATTAGAGTTCCTATGTACATATAATAGCTATACAATTTCTTAAAAATATCATATTTGTTGTAGGTAATTTCTAATTCAATTTTCTTTTCTGAAGGATAAACAGCACTGCCATATTTTTTTTGAAATTTTATTATTCCATCAAGAATTTTGTTTGAGTTTGAATAATCATTCGTAGTGTTTGCTTCTGATAATGTTTGTAAGTATAGAGGCAATAACTGTTTTACATAAAGAGAATCTTTCCCCTTAAAATCATTACTGTTTAGAGCGTTTTGAGAAACCCACTTATTTGTAGGGTCATTTGGAATTGGAAATATTTTTAAAACATCTCCCATTAAGGCAGAGTACAATAAGTTTATTCGTCTGTCAACGTTTATAACATCTTTTTCAAATTTACTTTTAATTTGAGCCTTTTGAGCTTTCTGTTGTTCTTTCGCTAATTTATAGGTGCCTTTTAAATCGAAAAAGTTTGCAAGTGAAGCATATTTATTTTCATGAGGAATACCAATAAGGTCTCTTAATTTTGTATCTCCTTTTTCAATGTATATTACGGGTATTTGAAACCATATTCTTGGATTTTGTTGAATAGATAAAAATACTTGAGTAGCATTCATATCTCTAAAATTTTCATGTTTACTTACCTTCCTTAATAACTCAGATGCGTAGGTATGAACAGGCTTCATTCTACCTCCAGCATCTTGTATAATCAATTTGTTAAATCTCTCGGCATGTTTAGGACTTATTATATTAGCTTTAAGCACAGAATCAATTTGAGTTTCTGTCGCCAAGAAATTGTGTTGTTGTGAAAAGGCAATTGAAGTAATTAATAAGAGCGTTAAGGAAATAATTGCTTTTTTAGTTCTAATTTTTTGAAGGCTTTTTCTTAAAGAATCAAAACGGGTATTTTTCATAAATAAGATTAAAATTAAGCCTGCATACAATAAAAAATAACCAATATAAGTAATTGTTGAGCCCCAAAAATCATGATTTACAGATAGGCGAGTTTCTTCATATTCAGGTGTAATGTTGTAGCTAGATTGAAAGAATTTGTACCCTTTGTAATTTAAAATATTATTCATAAAAATTCTAAAATCAAAAGTTTCATTGGGATCAATTACTGTAACCTCACTTGCAAAAGACATGGCACTTTGAGAACCAGGGTAGTTATCTAATTGAAAATCATTCAATTTAATGCTGAAAGGTAATTTTAACTGTTTTGCACCATAGCTAATTCTAAAATTAAGATTTCCAATAGAAATTTGTGTTGGTTGTTGAATGGCATATTTGCCCCCTTTTAGTTTTAGGTGTTTAGTTTCATTACCAGCAGTAACATCAAATTCTAATTGAGCAAAAGAGTTGTCGTCTTTATTACCTGCA
>JAMOMG010000321.1 GCA_027068695.1 Flavobacteriaceae bacterium | reverse complement strand
ATTGTAATTGATGAACATTTTTGCGGTGGTGAATTACAAGATTTCTCAATACTTGGGAAAGCAGACACTTGTAATATGAATATGTCAACTTGTGAATTTAAAAATCAACTTAATTTAATTTCCGAAGATAACTGCTGTTCCAATGTTCAAAAAATAAAGGCTGGTAGTATTTTCGAAAATAGTCCTTTGACAGGTATTAATTTTCAACAACTTATAGCAATACCAAATATCAATCCTAATATATACCTATATATATATTCAACTAAGAATACACTTCATTTTAAAGACTATTCCCCTCCTCTAATTGCAAGAGATATCTTAGTTTTTATCGAATGTTTCCGCATTTGATTCCTTACTTTAATGTGTCTTACTTTAAACAACAACCTTAGACACTTTAATCTCAACTTCAACACCTCTTTATATTAATTTAATTGAATTTACTTCATTTAAATTACCTATAAATTAATACTAATAAAAATAAAATTATATAAAATGAAAGTAATAACAAAAGTGGTATTTGTTGTTTTAATAATAACATTTTCAATAAATGTACGCGCACAAAAAAGTAGTTGGGTAGCTCCTAAAAGTGCAGACACAGTTGAAAATCCATTAAAAGACAATCAAAATGAAATTAAAAAAGCTAAAAAATTATACGCAAGTATGTGTGTAATTTGTCATGGGAACAAAGGTAAAGGTGATGGTATTGCCGGAGCAGCTTTAAATCCAAAACCAGCAAATTTTACTTCAAAAAAAGTACAATCACAAACTGATGGTGCTTTATTTTGGAAATTAACAAATGGGAATACACCAATGGCTGCTTACAAAGATATTTTATCCGAAGAGCAACGTTGGCAATTGGTTAATTATATAAGAACATTTAAAAAATAACTAAACAAAAAAATAATGAAAAAACTAATTTTAGTAATCTTTTTAGGATTTATTACATTTGGTATTAAAGCTCAGGTAAACGACTTCAAATCTAGTAAAACACAATTTATGATTCGTGGTTATGGTCACATGGGGTATGAAAACGTTGACATAAATGGAGATAGAGAATCTAGTTATGATGGTGGAGCTTTTGCACCAATCTTTCTATTTAAACATTCAGACCGTTTAATGTTTGAAACGGAATTAGAGTTTGTAATTAATGAAGGCTCTTTAGAAGTAGGTTTTGAATATGCCAATATTATGTATATTCTAAATGACTATATAACCATAAGAGGTGGTAAATTTTTATTACCTTTTGGTACATTTATGGAACGTTTACATCCTAGTTGGGTTAATAGAATGCCTACCAAACCTTTAGGTTTTGGACATGACGGTATTGCTCCTGGATCTGGTGTAGGTGTTGAGTTAAGGGGAGCTTTTAGAGTTGGAACATCTACTATTAATTATTCTGTTTACAATACAAACGGTCCTGAAATTAAAACTCCAGAAGGTATAGAACCAGGTGAAGCTGGTATGCTAACTTTTAATAATCTTATAGATAATAATAACAGACGTGCATTTGGTGGGCGTTTAGGAATATTACCTTTTGCTAATAACTCTACTGAATTTGGGTTCTCTTTTTACTCTACAGATAAAGTTGGTGACACAGGTAGTGCTTATGAAAGTTTAGGAGCTAATTTATTTGCAATTGATTTTTCATTTGTAAAACAATTAGCTGGTTTAGGAGGAATTGTAGATATTAAATCACAATACAATAAATCAAAAGTAGATAATATGGTTTATGCTGTTGAGGAAATTCCTGGTGAATTCGAAAATTTAAATTTTGACAATAATAGTAATTCATTTTATGCTCAATTATCCTACAGACCTACAATGTCTGGTAGTGACTTTATTAGCAAACTTGAATTTGTAACTCGTTATTCTACTTTAAGAACTCCTGAGGGAGCGGGATGGGAAGCAAACAAAAAAGAATATTCTTTTGGATTAAACTACTGGATTAGTTGGAGATCTCTTATCAAATTAAATTACCAAAGTATTACCGGTGAAGGAGGCCATGATACCATTGGTGGTTTTGATCAAAAAGGTCTTTACTTACATTGGGCAATAGGACTTTAATTAAAAACATACAATAATGAAAATATATAAAATATTCGGAATAGCTACTGCTGTAATAGGAATTTTAACAGTACTTACACTTGAATCTTGTTCAACTGAACAAGTAACAGCGTACAAAAACAAATCGGGAGCTCAACTTTGGGGTGAAAACTGTATTAGATGTCATAATACTCCATCTCCGGCGGCCTATAATGATACAGATTGGACAACTATTAGCTTACATATGAGAATTAGAGCTAATTTAAGTAAAGAGCAATCTGAAAAGATTTTTGATTTTATAAAATCTGCAAACTAATATTTGAATTTTATGCTGCTTTAATAGCTACATAATAATAACAAAAAAAGTGAAGATATCTTCACTTTTTTTGTTATTAAATTATTATTAGCCTTTATAGATTTAAGGCCAACCAATCTCCTACATCACTTGTTTTGTAGGCTTTATTATCTCCTGATAAATCTTCAGTAACAACACCGGATGCTAATGATTTATTTACAACATTTCTAATGCTTTCTGCCTCTTCCTTTAATCCAAAAGCATCTTCAAACATCATTGCTGCAGATAATATTGTTGCCAACGGATTTGCAATATTTTTACCTGCTGCTTGTGGATATGATCCGTGAATTGGCTCGTATAAATAATGCTTCTCTCCAACAGATGCTGAAGGCATTAAACCCATTGATCCTGAAATTACAGAAGCTTCATCAGTTAAAATGTCTCCAAATAAGTTTTCAGTAATTAATACATCATACGAATTTGGCCATTGCACCAAACGCATGGCAACTGCATCAACAAATTCATAAGAAACTTCAACTTCAGGATACTCTTTTTCCATTGCCTGTACCGTTTCTCTCCACAATCGAGAAGATTCCAACACATTAGCCTTATCAACACAGCATAATTTTTTAGAACGTGTCATCGCTAATTCAAATCCTTTTTTAGCCAAACGAATTACTTCTTTTCTAGTGTAAGTACAGGTGTCAAAAGCAGTTTCTCCACCATCTTTCCTTCCCTTTTCACCAAAATAAATACCTCCTGTTAATTCTCTTAAAAACACCAAATCTGTACCTTCAATACGTTCTCTTTTTAAAGGAGAATTATCTATTAATGAGGGAAAAGTAAATGTTGGACGTACATTGGCAAATAATCCTAATTTTTTACGCATTTTTAATAACCCCTGTTCCGGACGTACTTTTGCTGAAGGATTGTTATCATACTTTGGGTGCCCAATTGCTCCAAATAAAATAGCATCAGCATTGACACAAATTTTGTGGGTTTCGTCTGGGTAAGGTTCTCCAACAGCATCAATGGCTGCAGCTCCTGTTAACGCAGGTATCCATTTTATTTCATGACCATACTTTACTGCAACTGCATCGCATACTTTTACAGCTTGATTTATAACCTCTGGACCTATGCCATCACCTGCTAAAACTGCTATTTTCAATTTCATAAATTATATTTTATTATTTTTAAAAGTCTTTTTTTGAACCTTATAAAAGTGAAACTTAATTCTATCTTTTTTGATAAGATTCTGAACCAAGCCTGCCTGCTGCTGGCAGGTTCAGAATGACAAAAGTTATAAATTTAGTATACCTTCTCTAATTTCACTTAAATATTTAACATTTTTTTTGTGGCTTTAATTGCTGATACTGTTTGGTCTGAATCTAAGCCTCTTGTAATGAATTGTTTTTCATTTGTTTTCCAAGTAATTATTGTTTCACACAATGCATCCGAAGTACTTCCCGGAGGAATTCTCACTGCATAATCAACTAGTTTTGGTAAAACCATTTCTTTCTTGGTATACAACTTGTGCAATGCATTCATAAAAGCATCAAACTGTCCATCTCCTTGTGCATGCTCTTCGTATAATTCTCCATCAATTTTAACAGCAACAGTGGTTGATGGTTTTAACCCTTTTGAATGAGTAAGAACATACGATTCAATGGTAATTCTTTCTTCATACAAATTACTGTGTAGTACATCTGAAATAATGTAAGGTAAATCTTCTTTGGTTACCAATTCTTTTTTATCACCCAATTCAATAATTCGTTGGGTAACTTTCTTCAA
>JAMOMG010000320.1 GCA_027068695.1 Flavobacteriaceae bacterium | reverse complement strand
TCTTTTATTTCAGAAAAGTGTTGTTTGGGTGTTTTTTTTAATTGATGTGTTAAATGATTTAAAGAACCTTTTGTTAGCAAATTTTGAACAGTTGCTCCTGCTCTTTTCATCCAATCTATAGATTGTCCGTTATCCACAAATGTTAAAATTTCTACTTTCTCTATATGCTTGTTCTCTTTTGCCCATTTAGTAATACCCTTTACTGCCTGAAATTCACCTTCTGAAACTCTTGCTGAAGCAATTTCAATTCTATCGACATGCAATTCTTCTATCAAAAGTTTTGCTATTGTTAATTTTTCAGCTGCTGAAAAAGATACTCCGGAGGTTTGCTCACCATCTCGAAGTGTGGTATCCATTATTTCAATTTTTCTTTTGCTCATCTTGATTATGAAATTTAATCTTCACCTAAAATGGTCTTGTCTTTGCAAAGTCTTTTATTTCTTCTTTCATTTTTGTTAAATAGTCAATATCATCATACCCATTTAACATATTTTCTTTTTTATAGCTGTTTATTTCAAATGATTCTTTTTCTCCGCTTGTCAATAATGTAATTGTTTGATTTGGTAAATTTATTTCAATTTCAGTAGCTGGATTAACTTCAATTTCTTTAAATATTTTTTCTAAAAATGCTGCACTTACCTGAACTGGCAATACACCAATATTTAAACAGTTTCCTCTAAAAATATCTGCAAAAAAGCTTGATACAACACATCTAAATCCATAATCGTACACAGCCCAAGCTGCATGTTCCCTGGAAGAACCTGAACCAAAATTTTTTCCACCAACTAAAATTTTTCCTTTGTAAATTGGTTTATTCAGAACAAATTCTTTTTTTAATGTATTATCTGGGTTATACCTCCAATCTCTAAAAAGATTGTCTCCGAATCCTTTTCGCTCCGTTGCTTTTAAGAACCGTGCTGGAATTATTTGATCTGTATCAACATTTTCAATTGGCAATGGAACCGCTGTACTTTTTAATATTTCAAATTTATCGTAAGCCATTTTCTTTTGTTTTTAAATTATAAAAGTGTCCTTGGATCGGTTACTACTCCTGTTACAGCTGTTGCTGCAGCAACTAACGGACTAGCCAACAAGGTTCTTGATCCAGGTCCTTGTCTTCCTTCAAAATTTCTATTTGAAGTGCTTACTGCTAATTTCCCTG
>JAMOMG010000319.1 GCA_027068695.1 Flavobacteriaceae bacterium | reverse complement strand
GCATATTCTACAAAATACCCGGTAGCTCCTGAAGTTGTTAATTTGGAAATAATAAACAAGGCAACATCTTTTGGCGTAACACCCAACCCAAGTTCTCCATTAATATTTATTCTCATTTTTTTGGGCTTTGGTTGCATAATGCATTGAGAAGAAAGTACCATTTCTACTTCTGAAGTACCAATACCAAACGCTATAGCTCCGAAAGCACCATGTGTAGATGTATGAGAATCTCCACAAACAATAGTGGCTCCTGGAAGTGTAATTCCATTTTCTGGACCAATAACGTGTACAATCCCATTTTTTTGATGTCCTAACCCCCAATGAGGAATACCCCATTCAGCCGAATTTTCTTCTAGTGCTTTTAATTGATTAGCCGATAATGGGTCTTCAACCGGTAGATGTTGATTTGTAGTTGGTGTGTTATGATCTGCCGTAGCAAATGTTTTATTAGGATATAATACCGTATTATTTCTACTTTTCAATCCTAAAAATGCTACAGGGCTTGTAACTTCATGAATTAAATGTCTGTCAATAAAAAATACATCTGGCCCGTCTTTTATTTTTTTAACCACATGTGAATCCCAAACCTTATCGAATAATGTTGTACTCATCTATTTATTTTTAAATCTTTTAAAAAAATTAGCCTCTTAAAATTTTAGTGCTAATTTAAGTTTGCAAGTTTACAAAATAATGTGAGTTTATTAGAGATAAAATACGAAAACGATTGAAATTTTATAGGTTTAACACTGTTTTTAAACAAACTTTACAGTTTAGCTTAAAAAAACATACAAATTATGAATTATTTTAAATGAATATAAACTCAATATCTGTTTTATTTTTTTATTGAATGTAATCTACTTCGTTATCACTCTTTAAATTATCAACAATATTAACTATTGATTGTCTTTCTCTGTTAACTGTAAGTTTTGTAATATCTGGACGGGAGTAATGCCCAACAGGATCAAAATTTTGTCGCTCTTCTAATACCCGATTGAAATCTAACTCTTTTACAATTAACCCTTCCTTTCCAATGATTGGTTCAACAATCCATTCTCCATCAGGGCCGGCAATACAAGAGCCTCCATTTGCCAATACTGTAGGCGCCTTTTTTAAAATTGTTTTTAAATGAGGAGTATTGTTTGGAAAATCTTCAACCTTCATTAAACTCGAAACAGATATTACAAATGATCGAGATTCTCTCGCTATAAATCTGGTAATATCCGTTGTGTTATAATCTGAGCCTGGCCAAACGGCTATATGTAAATTTTCTCCTAAACCATAAAGTGCAGTTCTGGAAAGTGGCATCCAATTTTCCCAACAGTTTAATCCACCTACACAAAATTGCTTTAAATTATGAACTTGTAAACCATTGCCATCTCCGGCTGCCCAAACTAACCTTTCTTCATAGGTAGGTTGTAACTTTCTGTGAACAGATTCAATTTTTCCTTTTGCATTAATATACACCAAAGAACAATATAAACTGTGTCCTCCTCTATCCTTGGCTCGTTCTATAATTCCTAGGTATATAGCCATGTTATATTTTTTTGCCAATTCACAAATTTCACTTAATTCCCCTGCTTCAATTTGTATTGAATTTCTAATATAATGGGCGTGTATTTCTTTTTGAATTGTTGAATCAAATGCTGATCCATTTGTTAGAGATACCCAAAAAGGATAACCAGGTAGTAATCCTTCCCCAAAAATTATAAGTTCACATTTCTTTTCTCCTGCTTCAATAATAAATAACTTTATTTTTTCAATAGTTTTTTCTTTATCCAACCATACAGGAGAAATTTGAGCCATTCCTATTTTCAATATATTGTTTTCATTCATATCAAATTCAAATTTTTTAGTTATTATCTCATTGGTTTTTGCCATTTTTTCCACACCTTAGAAACATCCACATTTACAGATTTTGAAATTATAGAAGCTATTTCATCATATCTAAATGCTCTTTTATTTACTTCTGTCCATTTTAATAAACCTAATATGGCATCTTTAAAAGATTTTTGCCCATTTGTTTCTTTGAATATTAAAACGTCAAGATCGTATGCCAAAAGAGCACCTCTTGAAAATAAATTTTTACCTATTCTAAAATCCATTGAATATTGGGTAGACCCCAATAATGATAATTCTTTTAATGATTTTTTCTTAATATAATCTGGTGCACTATCTAAAATTTCATTAAAAAAATCAATAATTTGTTTATTGTCTAAAACTGTATAATATGAAATATACCAAATAAACCCTTCATTTAACCAAATGGTTTCTATTAGTGGAGCAGTTTGCCATTCAAACGGACGATATCCTGTGCCGTAAGATCGTATCGGAATCCAGGAATGTGCAATATGATGAACAATACTCCCAATTTTTGCATTTGAATTATAATTTGTAATTGCCTTTGAGATATCAAAACTTGCAGTCATACTATTTAAATGTTCCATTGAAAAACCATAGTCATGCTTTTTAGAAATAGGGCTTAAAAACTCGTAACAAACTGTATAATGTGGCATAGGAACAAACCCAAAATAGCTAGTTAATTTATTAAATGATTTTAAAACTCTTCGTCCAATTTCTTTAATATTAGTTTCTGTTTCAGCATATACAGCAACAAACAGCGGTATTTTTGTATTAGCTATTTGATATATTTCTACTCCTTCACCTAAAAGATATTGTGCATCGGCAAGTACTGCATAATTTTCAATAAAATAAGAGTCTGTGCCTTTTTTTCTTTCTTTTTGAGGTCGAAGCGTACTAAAAATTGGCCAATCTGTAACTGTATTAATATCCAATACTATTTGTTTGTTTTCTAAACCTTCCACAAAACCAAAAACTGAATACCCTAAAATTCCTACATAATTTTTTCTTACTTTGGAACTTGCATAAGAACCTAATAAGGTTGTTTCCATTTTACCAATATCAACCTGATAAGTAATAGATGAAATGTATAAATTTTTGCTATCTGAAAAAACAAAATAGGATCCTTCTCCTATGTTTCCCTCAATATTTTTATTAGAACTAGTATATGCTTTAACATTATCTACAAAAGAACTGTAATTTGTAAGCTCATAAGTCCCAGGAGCACTTCGAGGAATTATTAACTTAACGGTGTTAATATTTAAAGAATCAAATTGTATGGTTATTAAAACCTTGTCTGATTTTTCGACATAATTAAGTGTATATTTTACGTTATCATTATTTTGACCAAATGCATACGTAGTGGAAATAAATATCAAACACAACTGTAATATTTTATTCATAATTAACTAATGTAACAAACATACTTTAACATATTTAATTAAGTAATTATACTTAGTTAAATCATTTTATTAAGCATAAATATACTGAAATTTTTAGTGTAGAAATAAAGTCTGCAATTTCATATTCTAATTTTCCTTTCTGAAAATAAAAATACAGGGCATAAAAAAACCTCATTGTTTTAAATGAGGTTTTTTATAGTAGCGGGGACTGGACTCGAACCAGCGACCTTCGGGTTATGAGCCCGACGAGCTACCTACTGCTCTACCCCGCGATTTGGACTGCAAAGGTACAATGTTTTTTCAAAAAACCAATAAGATTTTTTAAATTAAAAATATTAAAGAGTACCTTTGCGGCTTTAAACATTGAAAATGAAGCACAAAGCAGGTTTTGTTAATATTATAGGAAATCCAAACGTTGGAAAATCTACATTAATGAATGCTTTTGTAGGTGAACGACTCTCAATTATTACCTCAAAAGCACAAACTACCCGTCATAGAATTTTAGGAATTGTAAATGGCGATGATTTTCAAATATTATTTTCTGATACACCAGGAATTATTAAACCGGCTTATGAATTACAGGCTTCAATGATGAATTTTGTGAAATCTGCTTTTGAAGATGCAGATGTGCTCATTTACATGGTTGAAATTGGCGAAAAGGAATTGAAAGATGAATCTTTTTTTAACAAAATTAAAAATTCGAAAATCCCTGTACTTCTTCTCATCAATAAAATTGACAAATCTTCACAAGAAGAGGTAGAAGAAAAATTACAGTATTGGAAAGAAAAAGTGCCCAATGCTGAAGTATTTTTAATTTCTGCACTAGAAAACTTTAATGTAGAAAATGTTTTTAATAGAATTATTGAAATTTTACCCGAATCACCTCCATTTTACCCTAAAGATCAATTAACAGACAAACCTGAACGATTTTTTGTAAATGAAGCTATTCGTGAAAAAATATTAATGCACTACAAAAAAGAGATTCCATACGCCGTTGAAGTTGATACTGAAGAGTTTTTTGAAAGTGAAAAAATTATCAAAATACGCTCTGTAATTATGGTAGAGCGTGAAACTCAAAAAGGAATTATTATTGGTCATAAAGGTGCTGCTTTAAAACGTGTTGGTGTTGAAGCTCGTAAAGATTTACAAAAATTCTTTAATAAAAAAATTCACTTAGAATTGTATGTTAAAGTAAATAAGAACTGGAGAAGTGATAAACGCCAATTAAGACGGTTTGGGTATAACGATTAATCGCTATTTTAAATTGACTACCAAGACGAAAACCTTACAATACTTTAATTAGTTCTACTTAAATTTGCTTAAACTTTAACTTTGTAATTTTAAGGCTATTTATTCAGCGTATTCATCATAAATTCATAAAGCTCATCCATTTGTTTGTGTCCCTTTTTTTTACCCAATTGCCCTAAAAAATACATTACAATCCACAAAACAGGTAGAGCAATTACTACAATTAAAGCGTTTGTATAATCACTTTTTAGCATCCATTTTACATAAGCCATAATTGAAAAACCAATAAAGGCAACTGCAACAGCAAAATGAAAAAACATAAATAACGTCCAAACCTGTGGTTTTGGACCAAATAAACCTTTTACTATTGCCTTATTTTTGTCAATTTTTTCTATTTCAATATTTAATTGTGGAGACCAAAAGTGATTTTCATCCAACGGAATATCAATTACAATATGTCCATCTATAATTTTACTACAATATTTACAATTTATATCTTTTAAATTATCTTCAAATTTCGAAATTAAATGTTGTTGACTTTCATTGAAATTCATTTTAAACCTAGGGCGCAAATAAATATCACTGTTTTTGTATTCATTCATTCATTGATTTTTTTAGCATCGCAATATACTGTTTTTAAATAAATGGCTAATTTAGAAGCAATCATATTCCAATTTTCAATTTAAATTTACGTAGTTTTGCAAAAATTTTAAAAATACTCTCATGAGTAATATTGTAGCCATTGTAGGAAGACCCAATGTTGGAAAATCAACTTTATTTAACCGTTTAATTCAGCGCAGAGATGCTATTGTTGATTCTATTAGTGGTGTTACACGTGACAGACATTATGGGAAAAGTGATTGGAATGGAAAAGAATTTTCTGTAATTGATACTGGTGGTTATGCTATTGGGTCTGATGATATTTTTGAAGAAGAGATAAGAAAACAAGTGCAATTAGCCATTGAAGAATCTGATATTATTGTTTTTGTTGTTGATGTTGAAGAAGGAATTACACCAATGGATACTGAGGTTGCTAACATTTTACGAAAGGTAAAAAAACCCGTTTTTATGGCGGTAAACAAGGTTGACAACTCTATGCGTGTAAACGATGCTCTTGAATTTTATAATCTTGGACTAGGTGAATATTTTACAATTTCATCTATCAATGGTAGTGGAACTGGAGAGCTTTTAGATGCCTTAACTAAAAAATTAGAAGACGAAGTTAATATTGAGAATGAACTCCCTCGGTTTGCAGTAGTAGGCCGCCCAAATGCAGGAAAATCCTCGTTTATCAATGCTTTAATTGGTGAAGAGAGGAATATTGTAACTGATATTGCCGGAACAACGAGAGATTCTATTGACACCAAATACAACCGTTTTGGCTTTGAATTTAATTTGATTGATACGGCAGGGATACGAAAAAAATCTAAAGTAAAAGAAGATTTAGAGTTCTATTCGGTAATGAGAGCTGTTAGAGCAATTGAACACTGTGATGTAGCTATTTTAGTTGTAGATGCCACTCGTGGTTTTGAAGGACAAGATGAAAATATATTTTGGTTAGCTGAAAAAAACAAAAAAGGTGTCATTATTTTGGTAAATAAATGGGATTTGATTGAAAAAGAAACCAATACTATGCGCGATTTTGAAGCTAAAATTAGAAGAGAAGTCGCCCCTTTTACCGATGTTCCTATTTTATTTATCAGCACTTTAACCAAGCAGCGTATTTATAAAGCTATTGAAACTGCTGTTGAAGTTTTTAAAAATAGAATGAAACGAATTCCAACAAGTAAACTGAATGAGACGATGTTGGAAATTGTAAAACAAAATGGACCTCCAGCAATTAAGGGAAAATTTGTTAAAATTAAATACTGTATGCAATTACCTACGCCAACACCTCAGTTTGTGTTTTTTTGTAACCTTCCTCAGTATGTAAAAGAACCTTACAAACGTTATGTTGAAAATAAATTACGTGAGAACTTCGACTTGCATGGCGTTCCAATTGTCATCTATTTCAGGCAAAAATAATTCAATTAGTACTGTATTTCATTTAAGGTTTCTATTTAAATAAACACTATTAAATTAGTTGTTCTTATTATTATTAAATTTTCAGTACCATATAAATAGATTACTTTTTTGGTTGGTTCAATAATTATAGTATATTTATTTCCACAATTATAATTTCATAATAATGAACACTAAAATTTTAGTAGTAGCTTTATTTTGTTCTCTTTTGACTTTTGGTCAAAAAAACAATGCTGTAAAAGATTTAAACAGTAAAAAAGATTTCTATAGTACAATTGCACAAAAGATATGGGGTTATGCTGAAATGGGGTATCAAGAAGAAAAAAGCGTTGCCCTGTTAGAACAAACTCTAAGTAACGAAGGTTTTAAAATAAAAAAAGGAGTTGCTGGTATGCCTACTGCTTTTATAGCTGAATATGGAACAGGCAAACCAATTATTGCCATTTTAGGTGAATTTGATGCATTACCAGGTCTTTCCCAAGAAGCAATACCTGAAAAAAAATCTGCACACAAAGCTGCAGGGCATGCTTGTGGACATCATTTATTTGGAACAGCTTCTGTAGCCGCATCAATAGAGGTTAAAAATTGGTTGAAAGCTAACAATATAAAAGGAACTATTCGTTTTTATGGCTGTCCTGCCGAAGAGGGTGGTTCTGGAAAAGTTTATCTTGTAAGGGAAGGATTATTTAATGATGTTGATGCAGTATTACATTGGCACCCAAATTCTGTAAATGAGGCTAATGCAGGAGCTTCTTTAGCAAATAAATCAGCTAAATTTAGATTTTACGGAGTTTCTGCACATGCTGCAATTTCTCCAGAAAAAGGAAGATCTGCTTTAGATGCTGTTGAAGCTATGGACATGATGGTTAATATGATGAGAGAACACATACCTCAAGAAGCTCGTATTCATTATGTTATAACAGATGGTGGAAAAGCTCCTAATGTAGTTCCCGATTTTGCCGAAGTATACTACTACGCCAGACATAATAATAGAAGTACCGTAATTGAAATATTTGATAGAATTGTAAATGCTGCAAAAGGAGCCGCATTAGGAACAGGAACTACTATGGATTATGAAATGATTGGTGGGACTCACGAATTATTACCAAACCTAACCTTACAAGAATTAATGTATAAAAATCTGGTAAAAGTAGGAGGAATAACTTATACTGATGAAGAAAAAATATTTGCTGATAAAATTGCTAAAACTTTAGGTTTAAAAAAGGCAAACTTAGAAAATGCAAAAATAGTTCAACCATACAAAAGTAAAGGTAAACCTTTTGGTTCTACCGATGTTGGAGACATTAGCTTTATTGTTCCAACCGCAGGTATGAGCAGCGCTACTTGGGTTCCTGGAACACCCGCCCATAGTTGGCAAGCTGTAGCTGCTGGAGGTACCGATATTGGTAATAAAGGTATGATGGTTGCAGCCAAAACAATTTCTTTAACTGCCATAGATTTATTTTTAGATAATTCAATAATTGAAAAAGCAAAGGAAGAGTTTTATATAAAAAGAGGTAAAGATTTTAAATATATTCCTCTTCTTGGTGATAGACCTCCCGCATTAGATTATAGAAGATAATTCACTTATTAAAAAAATACAGTACGTTATTTTATTTTATTTTTTGTAATCTCATTTACTTTACTCTGTAATTAATCTTACAAAGTTAAATCTATTATCTCCTTACTTTTGAAATCAATTCAAAATTTCAGAGAAAATAATGAGAATTTTAGTATTAGGTGGAGGCTTTGCAGGTATTGAAGCTACTATAAAACTTAGGAAATACGGATACAATGTAACATTAATATCTGATAGAGATTATATGTTTATTTATCCCGTATCTATATGGATTCCTGTTGGAAAACGCAGTTTTGAAGATACGAAGCTCAACCTTTTTGATTTACAAAAAAAGCATGGATTTAATCTTGTAATTGAAAAAATAACAAAAATTGATATTGAAAATCAACAAATAATTACAGATAAAGCAACGCATATTTATGACCATCTTTTTATTGCTCTTGGAATGAGTAAAGTGTATATAAAAGGAATGGAGCATACTCACTCTATTTGTGGAAAACCAAATGAAGCTGTTACCATTAAAAATGAATTGGAAAAATTAGTTGCTAAAGGTAGTGGAACTATAAATGTTGGTTTTGGAGGAAACCCAAAAGATCCTACATCAACTACCGTTAGGGGTGGGCCCGCTTTTGAACTATTGTTTAATATTAGTCATTACCTTAATAAAAAAGGATTGAGAGATAAATTCAAACTCACCTTTTTTGCGCCAATGGCTGAACCTGGGAAACGAATGGGTAGAAAAGCTTATAAGAATATGGGGTCATTTTTTGAGCACTATCATGTGAGCACCCATTTTGGGAAAAAAATTAAGGAATTTAAAGAAAATGCTATTGTTTTTGGAGATAATACACAATTAAATTCAGATTTAACCTTATTTATTTCTGGTGGAGACGGCATGGATTTAATTAAAAATACTAGTTTACCTCAAAATGAAACTGGTTTTGTAAAAATAAATGAACTCTGTAGAGTAGAAAATAAAAACAATGTATATGTAATTGGGGATGCTGCCGCCATTATAAATCACCCTTGGGCAGCTAAACAAGGACATATTGCCGAAGTTATGGCAGATGTAAGTACCTATAATTTTCACAACACCATAATAGCCAGTGGTAAACGTAAAAGTTATTGGGAAAAATTACATATTATTTGTGTTATGGATAGTGGAGATGGCGCTGCATTTGTAATGCGCACTGCAAAAAAAGAAATAATGATACCTCTTCCAATAGTGGGTCACTGGTTAAAAAAAGGATGGGGTTGGTACTATAAACAACATAAAATGAAACGCATGTTTCGTATTCCAGGAATGTAACTACGAAAACCTATTTTCTTTTAGTTTTTTTAGGAATTACAGGTAATATGTATGTGACTTACCAGCCACCTCCTGCTCCACCACCACTGAAGCCTCCACCGCCAAAGCCACCTCCAAAACCTCCACCACCAAAGCCTCCACTTGAACCTCCGCCAAAACCACCACTTCCAAAATTACCTCTTCCTGCACCGCTTAAAAGAATTGCAGTTAAAATATCTGATGCTGTAGAATTTCTTCTATTTCCTCTATTATTACCTCCTCCTCTATTTTTTTTAGAAAATAGAATCATTAAAATAATAAAAATGATAAAGGCTGTTATAAACCCTGAAAAGTCTTTTGATTTCCCTTTTTTATTTGTCTGATTATTTTTAAAAGTTCCATTTAAAACTTCAAATATCGCATCAGACCCTTTGTTTAAACCAGCATAATAGTCTCCTTTTCTAAATTCTGGGATAATAATATTTCTAACTATTGTACCTGTAATACCTGCGGTAAGTTTATATTCTACTCCATAACCAGGAGATATCCATATTTTTCGTTCTTTTTTAGCTAATAAAATAAAAACACCGTTATCTTCTTTTGCTTGCCCAATTCCCCACTCATGTGCCCATTTAGGAGTTAGAATTCCGATATCTTCTCCTTTAATAGTTTCAACTGTAGCCACAACTATTTGCGTTGAAGTTGAGTCTGAATATTTAATTAACTTGTTTTCTAAAGCAGCTTTTTGCGAATCAGATAATAAATTAGCATAATCATATACACTAGTTTGCAATGTTGGTTTTTCAGGTATTGTAAACTGCCCAAAAGCAACTTGAACTAACAATATGGCAATTAAAAATGTACTATATTTTTTAAATAATCTATTTATTGAAATCATTATCCTTTTGAAATTTCATCTGATAATTCATTAGTGTCATTTGATTGGTATGGGAAATAATTTTTTAATTTTTCTCCAACTTCAAGTATTCCAAGTTCCAACCCTTTTGCAAATTCATTTCTAGCAAAGTGAGATAGCACAATTTCTTTTGTTGAATCCCAAAAGCTATTAGTAACTTTATTATGAATACCCTCATCACCAATTATGGCAAATTGTTTACTTTCAATTGCTACATATAACAACACTCCATTTTTAAGTTCTGTTTCATTCATTTTTAAAAAATGAAAAACCTCTAATGCTCTATCCATTGGAGGCTTTTCTGATGTTTTTTCAATATGAACGCGTATTTCTCCTGAAGTGTTTTTTTCAGCAACTTTAATTGTTTGAATAAGCGTCTGCTCTTGCTCTTTGGTTAAAAAATCTTCAACTTTAGGCATTATTTTTTGTTATTAAAATCAAATTTAACATCTGGTGCTTTTTCAGCTCCTGGTTCAGATTCAAAATAAGCTTTTCCTTCAAAATTGAAAATACTTGCCAAAATAGAATTTGGAAATGTTTTTACATGATTATTATATGGCTTTACCGCCTCATTAAAACGTGTACGTGCCGTTAAAATTTGATTTTCTGTACTCGCCAATTCATCTTGTAATTTTAAAAAATTCTGATTTGCTTTTAACTCAGGATAACGCTCAACTGTTACTAATAAACTTTTTAAAGCGCCACTTAACCCTCCTTGAACTTTGTTAAAGTTTGCTAATTGTTCTGGTGTTATATTTGTAGGGTCAATTGTTACAGATGTTGCTTTAGCTCTTGCTTCAATTACTGAAGTTAATGTTGACTTCTCAAAATCTGCTGCTCCCTTTACGGTATTTACTAAATTCCCTATTAAATCACTTCTACGTTGGTATGCTGTTTGAACATTTCCCCAACTTTCTGATATGTTTTCATTTAGTTTTACAGCTGTATTATTAAATCCTACAGCCCAACTGTATATTCCAAAAACGATAACGCCAATAATTATTAACGGTACTAACCACTTTTTCATTTGTTTTGTTTTAATTATTTATAATTCTATTAAATTAGTTGTTAAAAGTACTATTTTGTTACAAATTAACAATATAATTTATCAATCAATCTGATTTTTTATTTTGATAAGACTTTCTTTAATAGCCTCTAATCGTACAATAATATCATGATTGTTTTTAACATTTTTTAGATTTTCTTTCATTTTACTTTTAGCCCCTTCCAACGTAAACCCTTTTTCTTTAACTAGATAATAAATTAGTTTTAAATTTTTAAGGTCTTCTTGCGTAAACAGTCTATTCCCTTTTTTATTTTTTTTTGGTTTTAAAATATCAAATTCTTTTTCCCAAAAACGAATATGAGAAGTATTTAACCCAAATGCTTTGGCTACTTCTCCAATTTTATAATATCTTTTTTCAGGTAAATCTATATGCATTAGTCGAATGATTGTCCTTCGATTTGAGCTGCTTTTTGCATTGCCTCAAATTCTTCAGGTGATAAATTACCATAATAAAAATTAATAGGGTTTATTTTTTTACCATTTTTACTAATTTCATAATGTAAATGTGGTGCTTGTGATCGTCCTGTATTACCAACAAAACCAATTAAATCTCCTCTTTTTACTTTTTGCCCTCTTTTCACATTGTATTTACTTAAATGTGCATACAATGAAATATATCCAAATCCGTGGTCTATTCTAATATGTTTTCCAAATCCTGATGAACGTTGATCAGCCCTAATAACCACGCCATCTCCTGTTGCATAAACTGGCGTTCCTCTAGGCGCTGTGAAATCCATACCCCAATGTTTTTTACGTGCTTTAGTAAAAGGATCTGAACGCCATCCAAAACCAGAAGCCATGCGTGTTAAATCTTCTTTTTTAACAGGTTGAATGGCTGGAATCGCTGCTAGTAACTTCTCTTTATTCTCAGCCAAATTAACAATCTCATCTAATGATTTTGATTGAATGTACAGCTGCTTAGATAAAATATCCATATTTTTGGTAATATCAATAACCATTTCCGAGTTATCAAATCCTTCCAAAGCTTTATATCTGTTGATACCTCCAAAACCTGCTTTTCGCCGTTCTTCAGGTATTGGATTTACTTCAAAATACAATCGATAAATATTGTTGTCTCTGTCCTGAATTTCTTTTAAAATATTTTCAAGTTGAACAATTTTTTTACTGTGTAATTCTTCATTTAATTTAACAAACTCTAGTTCTCTGTTAAGTTCTTTTTCTTTTGGTGATTCAAAAACAGGTGTAAAAACTACAAACCCTAAAATCATGAATATAAAAGCAGCTATAATTGTTAGTAAAAACTTTTTAAGTTTATCCCTCTTTTTAATCTTAATCTTTTGATAAGAGAGTGTATCTGAATCGTAATAATATTTTACTTTCGCCATAAGCAGAAATTATGTTATTTTTGCACTTTTAACACTATATTATTTATTAATATTGCAGTGAACAATTAACAAAATTACGAAATGTTTTACAAAAATTGTTGTGCTACTATTTTTTAGTATATAATTAACAATTAAAAAGCACTGTAATAAAATTTTAAAATATTCTAATAATATAAATATTGCTATTACTTTTGACCTTTTAAAATTTAAGCTGATACACAAATGAAATCACAACAAGTTCGTCAACAATTTTTAGACTTTTTTGCTTCAAAAAAACATGCAATAGTACCTTCGTCTCCAATGGTACTAAAAAATGACCCTACCCTAATGTTTACTAATGCAGGAATGGTTCCTTTTAAAGAGTTTTTTTTAGGTCAAAAACTAGTAAAAGATAAACGTGTTGCTGACACACAAAAATGTTTGCGTGTTTCTGGAAAACACAACGATTTGGAAGAGGTTGGGAAAGATACCTATCATCATACCATGTTTGAAATGCTTGGCAACTGGAGTTTTGGAGATTACTTTAAAAAAGAAGCGATTGACTGGGCTTGGGAACTATTAGTTGATGTGTTAAAAATTGATAAAGATTGTTTGTATGTTACTGTTTTTGAAGGTGCAAAAGAAGACGGATTAGCTTACGACCAAGAAGCTTACGATTATTGGAAAAAACATATTAGTGAAGACCGTATTATTAACGGCAATAAAAAAGATAATTTTTGGGAGATGGGTGCTCAAGGGCCCTGCGGTCCTTGTTCTGAAATTCATGTAGATATTAGATCTGATAAGGATAAAGCAAAAATTTCAGGAAAAAGTCTGGTGAATATGGATCATCCTCAAGTGGTAGAAATATGGAATTTGGTATTTATGGAATTCAATCGTAAAGCCGATGGTTCCTTAGAAAAATTACCTGCTCAACATGTTGATACTGGGATGGGATTTGAACGTTTATGTATGGTTTTACAAAACAAACAATCTAACTATGATACTGACGTTTTTACACCATTAATTAGAGAAGTTGAAGCAATTACGAATAATGATTATGGAAAAAATGAAGAAATAGACATTGCTATTCGGGTTATTGCAGATCACGTTCGTGCAGTAGCTTTTGCCATTGCAGACGGTCAATTACCATCAAATACAGGAGCTGGATATGTTATTAGGCGTATTTTAAGAAGGGCTATTAGATATGGTTTTACCTTTTTAAACAAAAAAGAACCCTTTATTTATAAATTAGTTTCTACTCTTAGTAAGCAAATGGGTGATTATTTCCCTGAAATAAAAGCTCAAAATCAATTAATTACCAATGTAATTAAAGAAGAAGAACATTCTTTTTTACGCACTCTAGAACAAGGCCTTATTTTATTAGATGGCATTATAAAAAGTACCAATGGCACAACCGTTTCTGGCAAAAAAGCCTTTGAATTGTACGATACCTATGGTTTTCCTGTAGATTTAACTTCGTTAATTCTTTCTGAAAAGGGAATGATATTAAATGAAAATGAATTTACTGCTGAATTAGAAAAACAAAAAAACAGATCAAGAGCTGCAGCAACTGTAGAAACCGATGATTGGGTTGTTTTAATAGATGATAACGAGGAAGAATTTGTAGGGTATGATATTCTTGAAACCAACGTAAAAATAACCCGATATAGAAAAGTTTCTTCAAAAAAACATGGAGATTTATATCAATTGGTATTTAATTTAACTCCTTTTTATCCTGAAGGAGGTGGACAAGTTGGAGACAAGGGGTATTTAGAAGCCAGTAACGGAAATGTAATTTATATTGTTGATACCAAAAAAGAAAATAATTTAATTATTCATTTTGCTAAAAGTTTGCCAAAAGACCCAACGCAAACTTTTAAAGCTGTTGTTGACCAAAAACAGCGTTACAGAACTGCTTGTAATCATTCAGCAACACACCTACTACATCAAGCTTTACGAGAAGTTTTAGGAACGCATGTTGAACAAAAAGGATCAGCCGTTCACTCAAAAAATCTACGCTTTGATTTTTCACATTTTTCTAAACTTTCAAATGATGAGATACAAGCCGTTGAAGACTTTGTAAATGCGCGTATTGAAAGTAAAATCCCTTTAAATGAATTTAGAAATATTCCTATGGAAGTTGCTTTAAAAAAAGGAGCTATGGCCTTGTTTGGAGAAAAATATGGAGACACTGTTAGGGCTATTCAATTTGGTAATTCTGTAGAATTATGTGGGGGAACTCACGTACAAAACACAGGTGATATTTGGCATTTTAAAATAATTTCTGAAAGTGCCATTGCTGCCGGTATAAGACGTATTGAGGCTATTACAAATGATGCTGTGAAAGGTTATTACTCTGAAAATAATAAGATTTATAACAAAATGAAAGAGCTCTTGAAAAATCCTCAAAACCCACAAAAAGCGATTACCGATTTACAAGAAGAAAATACGACATTAAAAAAACAATTAGAAACTTTATTAAAGGATAAAGCTAAAAATTTAAAAGGAGAATTAATCCCCGAAATAGAAAACATTAACGGGGTTAATTATTTGGCTAAAAAATTAGATCTAGATCAAAATAGCATTAAAGATTTGGCTTTTGACTTAGGAAATAAAATTGAAAATTTATTTCTATTGGTAGGTGCTGAAAAAGAAGGCAAAGCCTTTTTAACTTGTTTCATTTCTAAAAATTTAATAGAAGAAAAACAATTAAACGCCGGACAAATAGTTAGAGAACTTGGAAAATTAATTCAAGGTGGAGGTGGTGGACAACCATTTTTTGCAACAGCTGGAGGGAAAAACCCTAAGGGAATTGAAGAGGCTTTAGCTAAAGGGAAGAATTACATTGTTTAGTTGAAGATTTGGTTAAGTGTTTAATAGTTACATTTTAATTTAGAAAACAACTCAACGAATTAATAGTTTTACATAAAGAATTGATTTTTAGAACTAACATACAATTACAACCTGAACGTAATCAAATAGATTACACTTCTAGACTATTGTTAATTGGTTCATGTTTTTCAGAAAATATTTATAAAAAATTAAACTACTTTAAGTTTAATGCTATTAGTAATCCGTTTGGAATACTCTTTAATCCTATTGCCATTGAAAACTTAATAACCAACGCCATTAATCAAAAAAAATATTCTGAAAAAGATATTTTTATTTTAAATGAACGTTGGCATTGTTTTGATGCACATTCTGATTTGAGTTCAATTGACAAAGACGAATTATTAGACAATTTAAACAATGCCATTACTTTAACTAAGAATCAATTAACAAAAGCAACACATATTATAATAACATTAGGTACTTCATGGGTTTATCGATTTATTGATACCGATTCAATAGTTGGAAATTGTCATAAAGTACCTCAAAAAAAGTTTGTAAAAGAACTGCTTTCTGTTGATGATATATTGGCTTCGTTAGAAAATAGTTGTGTACTTATTAAAGATATTAATCCAACCATAAACATCATTTTTACGGTAAGTCCAGTTCGACATTTAAAAGATGGTTTTGTAGAAAATTCACAAAGTAAAGCCCATTTATTAGCTGCAATTCATCAACTAGTAGATAAAAGAAATAACATGTTTTACTTTCCATCGTATGAAATTATACTAGATGATTTACGTGATTATCGATTTTACAGTAGTGATATGATTCACCCTAACAAAACTGCGGTTAATTATATTTGGGAACAATTTCAAAAAGTATGGATTTCAGAAAATGTTAATTCTATTATGAAAGAAATTAATACTATTCAAAAAGGATTGGCTCATAAACCTTTCAATCCAACTTCTGAACAGCACCAACAATTTTTAGTTCATTTAAAGCAACAAATTGCTTCTTTAAAAAACAATTACGATATCTCTTTCTAAAATAAGCAATTAAAAATTTAAATTTTTAATGATTTGTATTTGAAATAGTGCGCTTTAATAAAGTTGCATAAATTGGTTTGTTCCCCAATAAAACTGTAACTACAGATGCTGTTATGGTAGTTATTATTAACGGTAATATCAATTCAAAATTTAATGTCATTTCTACTGCGAGTACTAGCCCTGTAAGAGGAGCTCTAACAGTTGACGCAAAGATACCTGCCATTCCTGCAACAGCAAAGATACCAGGATGTGAAATTAAATCTGGAAAATAATGTTGCATAACACCTCCATACAACATGCCTAAAATAACCCCAAGTGTAAGTAGCGGTGCAAAAATACCTCCAGGTACTCCTGTACTATAACTAAAAATTGATAAAATCATTCTTATAACAAACAATATCAATAAAAAAGATAATGAAAATGAATGGTTGAGCACCTCAGTAATTGTACTGTATCCACCCCCTATCATTTCAGGAAAAGTAATTCCTATTACTGCAATTATAACACCTGCAATAATTCCTGTTAAAATTAACGGAATTTTAAATGAAATTTGAAAGAAATCCAGTGACAAAACTAACAGTTTATTGTATAAATACCCTATTACACTAAATAATAAACCTAAAATTATAAATAACCATAACTCTGATGTGCCTGGACTTGAATAAACTACCATTTGTATTATTGGATTAGCTCCAACTAAAGATCTAACAACAAAATCTGCTGTTCCTGCTCCAATCATAATAGCGGCTACTGAATAAAAATTGAACCTGAAATGTTCATGCATTTCTTCAATAATAAAAATAATCCCTGCAAAAGGAGCATTAAAAGCACTTGCAAGCCCAGCTGCAGCTCCAGCTGATATTAAAGGGTTGTCTTCTGTATCTGATTTTCCTAGTGCATCTTTGATCATTTTACCAATATTTGCACCTATTTGAATTGTAGGTCCTTCACGTCCTAATAGCAAACCACTGCCTAAAGAGAATAATGAAGCAAAAAATTTAACTGGTAATACTCTTTTCCAACGAATAGGACGTATCCCATCTAAAGCCCCTTCTATTTCCTGCACCCCACTTCCTGATGTCTCTGGTGCAAATTTTCTAACTAAAAACAATGAGATACTTATACCTATAATTGCAAATAAAATAGGTGCTATCCAACCTAAAAAACCTAAATTATTGGCATTTTTATATAAATCATCCCTAAAAACTTCAATATAGCTAAGTACTATACGAAAAATTGATCCTGCTAAACCTACTATAAGACCTACTATTAAGGCATAGAATAATAGCCTAGAATTTTTAGTATTTGTATCATTAAATCTTTGATCTAACTTCCATGATTTTATATGCTTTCTTAAATAGAATTTCATAAATAGATTAATTCCATTGAATCTTTGTTATTGTATTTAAAATTACAATGTAACAAATTTTCAATCGATAAAGCTAAACAATAATTTTTATTTAAAAATATAAGGCAAATGCCGTATTGACTTCACTTTTAATTTATAAGAGTTTTGAACTATTAATAATTAAAATATCTTAAACTATGAAAACATTACAAATTAAAACCATTTTTACAATTCTTATTTGCACAACATTATTTTTAAGTTGCTCAAATGATGATAGCGATGGCTCATCAGGCGAAGGAGATGAATTTTTAACAGCAAAGATTAATGGAGCTGATTTTGCTGCATCTACAGATCCTGCTACAATTATTGGAGCTACAATAACAAATGGCATATTAGCAGTACAGGGAGGCGACAATTCAGGAAATACCATTAGCTTTCAAGTTTTTGGCTATAATGGAGTTGGCACTTATAAAACTGCAGATGCACTTACAAGTACTAACCAAATAATGTATGTTACAATTAGCCCTGT
>JAMOMG010000318.1 GCA_027068695.1 Flavobacteriaceae bacterium | reverse complement strand
ATCTACGCTATACAGCATTTTATCACGTTCAATTTTCGCAAATGTTAATTGTTTAGAAATTTTAGCCAATGATTCAAGTGGAATTTCACCAAACTTAGTTTGAATTGGCAACAAGCGTAAGGTTTGTTCATTTTCACTGAATTTTCCTTTCATATATAACCTTACATATTGGGTACTCATAGATTGTAAATTGGCATTTAAACCAATTATTTGACCTTTTACAGGGATTTGAGAAGCTATTTGAAGTGGTGTAATACCATAACTCAATGCTTTGTTTTCATCAATATCCAATACAATTTCACTAACATCTTTATCCCAACTTGTGGAGACAGATGTTAACCCTTTTATGGTGGCCATAGCCTCACTTATTTGATGTGTTTTATCGGTTAAGCCATCTACAAAAGGAGATTTTATTCGTACTGCTAAAGGTGCTTTTACAGATGAAACTGCCGTAGCTCCAAAATCGTACACATCATTTCGTTTAACACCTTCTAATTTTGAAAGTTTATCACGTACAAGGTCTTCAATTTCCCACATGGTTAATTTTCTGCTAAAACGGTCTACACAATTTAGCGTAATAGTGGCTTCAGAAGGTAAGTTACCACTACCTAAACTTAAAACACCAGCTTCAGTACCAAAAGCAACAGAACTTCTGTTTAGCCATTCTTGTTGATGAACCCAAGTTAAGAAAGGCGCTATTTTTTTCTCGGCACTATCTACAGTTTCATTAGCACTAAAAGCAATTTGAGCTTTTACAATTCCAGTATCCATTGGAGGCATTGCATCTTTACCAATGGTTGGCATAATAGTACCAACACTTATCATTAAAATAACTAAAACTCCAACAGTAAGTAGTAATCTTCGAGCTATTTTATTTTTTCCATTTGAAAACTTGATAACACTTACATAAGGTTCTACTAATTTCCCAACAGATTTATTGTAAATTTTATCAAACCATAATTCTACTTTGGTTTTTTTGAATCCATTTTTATAAAGCACTTTTAATAATTGCGGTATAAAAGTTATAGAAACAAAGAAGGAAATAAATAAAGCAATAATTAAAGTAAAAATAAGAGGTTTAAATATTTTTTCAGGAAATCCTCCAATAAACATTAAAGGAGC
>JAMOMG010000317.1 GCA_027068695.1 Flavobacteriaceae bacterium | reverse complement strand
GTTTTTCTAACTACATACATTGAAATTATTACTACACCTACACCAGAATATAAACCTGCAATTATAAAGTAAGGAGCAAATATGGTACTATTCCACCCAGGTTGTAATGTTAAACTAAAAATCCAGGCAAGTACAGTGTAAGCAACTACAGCCATTGCAATAATCATAGTTGACATTATTCGGGTAATTTTATCTAGTTTTTCTCGTTGAGATTTTGTGTCTTGATATCCAATGGCTAAAAAATTATATACTTTTTTTTGCCAATTAGGAACTTTTAACTCTTTAGCGTCTCTCAATAATGCAAAATCAGGGATAAATGTTAAGTATAAATAGATAAAGCAGCCAACAAGGTCTGTCATTATAGCTATAATATCCCAGGTAATAGGTGATTGAATTCTGGGGTACATAAATAAATAGTGTAATCGATCTAATCTTCCAATACAAAGTAAGATAAAAATAGGCCCAACTATTAGAGATAAAACAGTAATAATTTCTACAATTCTTAAAATTGAGTTTTTCCAAGGTGTTTTAAAAAAGTGTAATATTCCGGCAATAAATGCACCAGAATAACTTATTCCAACAAAAAATATAAAGTTTATAATATAAATACCCCAAACAACATTGTCTCTCATTCCCGTAATTATATGACCATTTATTAATTGAAGAATAAATGCGTATAAACCTATAGAAATAATGACTAGCAATATTGCTACCCATAATTTATAAGAAAAACTATATGTTTCTAATGTTGGAGAAAATTCTTTAATCAATTCTCTTTTTCTTTTATCTAAATTATCCATATGTAAGAGTTGCTTAGGTTAAACTTTGTTTTTCTTTATAAAATCTTCTACAACATCAACGTCTTTGTAACGCTCAAGGATATCTTCATCTATGTTAAAGCCACGTTCTAGCGGGAACTGTCTGTTAACAGCTGGTAGATAATATACATTTGGTTTGGTGCCTAGATGTTCAAGATGTCTATAGCCTCCGCGATCTTTTATTAATTGAGAAAATCGAACCGTTTCTTCACCGTTGGTTACAATATCTTCGTTTTTATCACCAAAATATATAACACCCATTGGACAGGCTTTTGCGCAGTGTGGTAATTTTCCTTGTCTTAGCAT
>JAMOMG010000316.1 GCA_027068695.1 Flavobacteriaceae bacterium | reverse complement strand
GTTTCTTTTATAGCATCAGAAATACTTACATAACCAATAGCTTTTTTATCTACAGCAATAAAAGAGACTGTTTTACCCAATTTTTGCTCAGCAATAATTTTGGTTTCTAATTCTTTTGGTATCTCAGCATTTATTTGAAGCATTAATTTTTTGTTTCCAAGAGCTACCTTATTTTTACCAACAGTACCTACAACGCCCATTCCTGCAACGGCTTCAAAATCATTCACTTTAATAAGTTTTGTGTTGTTTTCTTTGGCGTAGTGTACAATAGCCTGCGCTAATGGATGCTCACTATACTGATTTAAAGAAGCTATTTGTTGTAATAAATCTTTTGAATCTCCTTCTAAAGCAACTATGCTTTCTACTGATGGTTTTCCTTCAGTTAGTGTTCCTGTTTTATCTGTTATTAAAACATTAACTTTATTCATAGCTTCTAGAGCTTCGGCGTTTTTAATTAAAATTCCGCTTTGAGCACCTTTACCAACACCAACCATTACAGACATAGGTGTTGCTAAACCTAATGCACAAGGACAAGCTATTATTAATACTGCTACAGCATTTACAAAGGCATAAACCATAGCTGGATCTGGTCCAAAATTAACCCAAACAATAAAAGTTATAATAGAGATAACAACAACAATTGGGACAAAATATTTTGAAATAGTATCTGCTAATTTTTGAATTGGAGCTCGTGATCTACTAGCATCACTAACCATTTGAATAATTTGAGATAACAGTGTTTCTGATCCAACACGCTCAGCTTTCATTACAAATGACTGTGTTCCATTAATAGTTCCAGAACTTACTTTATCGTCAATTGTTTTATCAACAGGAATTGGTTCGCCTGTAATCATAGATTCATCAATACTACTTTTACCTTCAACGATAACTCCATCTACAGGAATTTTATCTCCTGGTTTAACACGTAGTAAATCACCTGCTTTAATATCGTGAATTGAAACTACTTTATCTTCACCATCAATAACCAAAGTAGCTTCAGAAGGAGCTAATTTTAGTAATTCTTTAATTGCTCCACTGGTTTGACTATGTGCTCTGGCTTCCAGTAACTGGCCTAATAATACGAGTGTTAAAATAACAGCTGTAGCTTCAAAATAAAGGCTTACATCACCAGATTCACCTTTAAATTCTTGAGGAAAAACATCTGGGAAAAACAGCCCAACAATACTAAATAAGAAAGCGGCACCTGTACCAATTCCTACAAGAGTAAACATATTTAAATTCCAAGTGATAATAGATTTCCATGCACGTTCAAAAAACATCCAACAGGCTACAAATACTACAGGAATTGTTAATAGAAATTGTACCCAATCCCAATAGTATTGAGGCATTATTAATAGTAGTGGATTTTTTGGTAAATACATTGCTAATGAAATAAGCAAAACAGGGACAGAAAGTACAGTGGCTAATTTCATTTTTTTAGCCAATTTATTGTAGGTTTTTAACTCTTCACTTTCATCGGGTTCCATAGGGATTAAATCCATTCCACAAATAGGACAGTTACCAGGAGCATCTTTAATAATTTCAGGATGCATTGGACAAGTATATTTAGAATCTACAACCAATTTAGGTTGCTCAATTAAGTCCATGCCACATTTTGGACAACTACCGGGTTCATTATAAGTTTTATCATCTTCACAACGCATAGGGCAATAATAAACACCAGAATCTGATTTTTTATGATTGTGATTATGTGTGTGTGTGGTTGATTTATGATTGTGATGTTGAGTATTAGGTTTACTGTCTTTCACATTTTTAGGAACCAAATCCATTTTACATTTTGGACAAGTTCCAGGTTTATCACTTACCACTTCTGGATGCATAGGACAAGTATATTCAGTTGAAACTTCTTTTAAAAACATACCGCAAACTGGACATTTTCCTGACTCATCATAAGTTTTATCTCCTTCACAGTGCATAGGGCAAGCATAGGTGCCTTTTTTTATAATTATGTTGCTCTCTTTTTCTTCTTTTTGAGAAGTTGTATTTGGCAAACTGATAGTATAGTGTAATCCTGCTAGTAAAAGAGTTTCTTGAAGTTTTTCAATTGAAATGTGTTGTGTCATTTCAAGAATAACTTCTTCTTTATCTAAATTCACATCTACTGCTGTGATATCTTTTAAATTACCTAAAGCGCTTTTAACATCTGTTTCACATCCTACGCAAGTCATTCCGGTTACCTTATATGTATGTTTCATAATAAGAATTTTTTGATTATTTTAATTGTTTATCAAACTTATAAAATACGTATATAATTAAGTTATGGTTTATTGGTAATTAATTATAATATTTTGATTAGTACTCATTTATAAGTTGTATCGTAAAATATGAACCGGAATTTTCAACAAATTTTTGAAATACGATTCCTTTTGAGGTATCTATTTTTTCTTCTGATTTGTAGCTAATATTTGAAATGTTAACACCAGCCACATTTATTTTTAAATCAATTTCACCTAAAATGGTATAGGTATTATCGTTCGTTTTTTTAATTTTTCTATTTATATAATTCATATCAGTAATGGCGGTAACACCTAAAAACCCGGTTTTATAAGTTGCTATAATTCTGTAGTCATCGAGAGTACTTACTTCTTGTAAATTATTTGGATATAGAGGTTTTTTGCTCAATACATTGATATCAATTTTTTTAGAAGGTTTATTTATAAAAGGTATGATGCCCATAAAAACGCCTCCCTCTTTTGTGTTACAACTATACTTGGATGTTTCTTCTTTTTTTAAATTGCCTTTTTTATCAAATTTCTTCATGTTTATTTCCAAAGAGAATACATTGTCATTTTTAATAATATTTCCCACTTTAATATATTGATAATCTACCACCTTATGATTTCTATCAAAATTTGTTTTTTTAAACTGTTTATTCTCTATTTGGTACATTAACATTCCCTTAGGAGTTTGTGAGTACGTTTCAAATTTGAATAACAGTACAAAAAGTAAAAGAGTGAAAATTATTTTATTTTTTAAAGCCATAAGTATTTAGTTCTAAATTTAATAAATTTACGATCCCTTTTCCATTTTAATGTAGTGAAAGGCCTCTTTAATTGTTAAAGGTTTAGTTGAATTTCCCGCTCTTATATAAAACAGGGTGTCTTTACCTCTTGATAAATAAACGGGTTCAGCAACTTCATCTATAGCTACAACGCAAATTGCTTTTTTATCTAATTGATGAAAATAAACAGTACAATAAAAACAATATTCTTTACCTATGTACTTTGAAATTATTTCATAAATTTTTTGTTCAAAACCATCCGTATTTTGTTGTTTTAGGGTTTTAAAATCTTTTTCTAAACCCAGTATTTCTCCATCATCATTTACACCAATAATTAATTTACCTCCTTTAGCATTCATAAAACCAACAATGGTTTTAGCAATTACAACTTCTAAATCAAGATTGGTTATTTTTTGTCTAAAATCATATCTAATAGATGATTTTAACTCAACAAATTGATTTTCACCTTGATTAATTAATTTTAACAAATCGTTATTTAACAACTGAATATGCTTGTTTAATTTTTTATTATTTAATTTATACAATCCAAAAATTAAACCTGTGATACCTCCCATTAACATGAAAATTAATGACATATCTAGCATCCTATAAGAAAACGAATGCTCTATTCTATGATTTAGAACATTAAAAAAAGATGTAAATGTTAATGGCTCAGTATTAAATTCGTACCAGTAAACCACCATTGTTAAAGGATGGAAAATAAAGTAGAAGATAATTACACCCATAATGGCATGAAGAATGACTGTTTTTTTGTCAACTAGTTTATTAAAAAGGAAGGTATAAGTTAACATTTAATTGTTTTTAAACTTTCTAATAATTAGGCGATTACTTTTATCGTATGAGAAATAACTTATTGTCCAATTTAACCCAACAAGTAGTTTGTTTTTAAAACCACTTATAGACATTAAATGAACAAAAGACCATAATAACCAGGCAAAGTATCCTGTAAACTTTAATTTTCCTAAATCGGCAACAGCTCTACGTTTACCAACAGTTGCTAAAGATCCTTTGTCAATATATTTAAAAGGTTTTATAGGCTTATTATTAATTATTTTAAGAAAATTTTCAGCCAAATATTTTCCTTGTTGAATGGCAGGTTGTGCCACTTGTGGATGTCCTTTAGGTGTTTTTTCTGTTATCATTGCTGATACATCACCAATGGCATAAATATTGTTAAAACCTATAACTTTCAAGTTCTCGTTTGTTTTCAAGCGATTTCCTCTAACAATATTGTCTTTATTGTCAAGTCCATTTGGGAAAAAGCCCTTAACTCCAGCTGTCCAAATTAAATTTTTAGCATTAATTTCTTTCCCACTTTTGGTTTTAACGAGTGTGCCGTCGTAATCTATTACAGCTTCATTTACTAAAACATGTACATTTAAATCTGTTAGATATTTTAGTGATTGAGAAGATGCTTTATTTGACATTACACCTAAAATTTTATTGGAAGCTTCAATCAAATAAATTTTCATTATTGATGCTGAAAACTCAGGATAATCTTTTGGTATAATGTATTTACAAAATTCAGCCAATGCACCAGCCATTTCAATTCCTGCAGGTCCACCACCAACAATAACAAAATTTGTTAAGGCTTTTTTTTCTTGCTCATTGCAAGTTATAGTTGCTTGCTCAAGGTTTTGTAACATCATATGCCTTATGTTTAAAGAGTCACGAATATCTTTTAACCCAAGGCCATTTTTTTGAACAGATTTTAATCCGAAAAAATTTGTTGCTGTTCCTGTTGCTAATACTAAATAATCATAGGTAATTACACCTTTAGTAGTATAAATAGTATTTTCTTCGGGCTTAATTTGCAATACCTCAGTAAGTCTAAAATTTACATTTTTATAACCTGCTAATTGTTTTCTTAATGGGAATGCAATACTATCTGGTTCTAAGCCGCTTGTTGCAACTTGATATAGTAAAGGCTGAAATTGATGAAAATTATTTTTATCAATTAAAACTATTTGTATTTTTTTATTTTTTAATTTTTTGACTAATTCTAACCCAGCAAAACCACCTCCAATAACTACCAATCTTTTTAGGGTTGTTTTAGGTAAACAAATGGTATCAGATGAGCAGCATTCTAAATCTTTAAAAGTATTAGATGTAAAATTATTTCTCATCATGTTATGTTTTAGTAGTTTTACTGAATTAAAATTCAAATCAAAAATCAACAAACAATTTCGTGTTAGAGTTTTACAAACTCATTGTAATTTTTTTCTGAAGCAAAGTACAGAACATCGTTAGTGCTATTTGGTTTTAAAACAATATAGGCTGTAGCTTTATCAACTTTTTCACCTGTTAGTGGATCGGTGCTGTATCTTACACCGTCTAAATTGTTTTTTAGTTTATCTACACAGCCTTCACAACATCCGTAATATATTTTACCTTCTACCATTACAGGAATTTGTTCAGCTCTCATAAATGCATTATTTACATAACAAACTTCACTAGATTTTAATTTTGCTCCTTTTTGTGCAGTAACAACTTTTTCTTTTTGAACAGTTGTTGTTTTACTGTCTTGTTTTTTTTGATTAGTACTAGTACAACTGCTTAAAATTATACTTAAAACAAGTACAGAGATTCCTAATAAATATTTCTTTCGTTTCATAAATATTTTTATTAAAATTAATAATTAGTGCCTGCAGAAGAAAAGAGCGTGTTTTTCAAGAGTGAAATAATCAAAACCATTTATTTAATATGGGGTTACACACTCTTTTCTTAACAGGTCTTTAAAATGTTTTAATGTTTATGTTTCATATTGTGATCCATTTTCTTTTCTTTCATATTTTTCATCATTTCAGGGTTCTTCATCATTGCACTCATTTTTGCTAACATTTCAGGGTTTTTCATCATCATTTTCATCATTTTATTTTTCATCTCAGGATTAGCATTCATCATTTTCATC
>JAMOMG010000315.1 GCA_027068695.1 Flavobacteriaceae bacterium | reverse complement strand
TTTTTAGCGTAATATTCAGCAATTTTTTTTCGGTATTCTTCAGATCCTTCTGACCGGCTATATGCCAACACTTTAATTGTATTATTTTTAATTGCTTCAAGTGCAACAGCAGGTGTTTTTATATCAGGTTGCCCAATATTTAAATGAAAAACTTCTATTCCTCTTTTTTTAGCATTTTCAGCATAAGGCACCAGTTTTCTAATTGGTGACTCTGGCATATTTTTCCCCTTAGTTGATATTCTTGGCATTATTTGTGATTTAAATAATTTGGTATCACAAAATTGCAAAATTAATTTTAAAATTCATTGCTTTTTACAGAATATGTTAAAGGTTAAAGTTATCATAAAAGATGTGAATAATCTGAGTGTTTTTTGTAGTTTGATAAAAAATAAAAATATTGAATAAAAATTTTAGGTATAATATTGTTGTAGGGTTTATTATGTTTTACACATTTTATAGTGTTGCTCAGAACAATTTTAGTCTAGCCAATGGTGTAAAAAAACAAACTGTTTCTTTTAAACTTTTAAATAATCTAATTGTATTTCCTATTGAAGTTAATGGAAAAAAACTAAATTTCATACTAGACTCAGGAGTAGGAAAAACAATTTTATTTAATATTAGAAATAGAGATTCTTTACAACTAAATAACGTTAAAAAAATAAAATTAAAAGGTTTAGGCAGTGAAGACCCAATTGATGCAGTTTTGTCAAAGGGAAATATATTTAGATTTAAAAATATTAGTAGTAAAAGTCAAAACTTGTATCTTATTTTTGATGATAGCTTTGATTTATCATCTAAACTTGGAATTACTGTACATGGCATTATTGGGTATGAAATTTTAAAAGATTTTGTTGTCAAAATTAATTATGGAGTAAAAAAACTGACTTTCTATAATTCAGATATATACACACATAAAACTTGTAGAAAATGTGAGACATTTGATTTGAAATTTTATAAAAACAAACCTTTTATTGAAGTAGGAGCTAAGTTAGATTCTCTTTCAAATAAAATTACCCCTGTTAAATTATTGATAGATTCTGGAGGTAGTGATGCAATGTGGTTGTTTGAGAAAAGTCATCCAGATATTGAAGTACCAAAGAAATACTTTATTGATTTTTTAGGGGAAGGTTTGAGTGGCTCAATTTA
>JAMOMG010000314.1 GCA_027068695.1 Flavobacteriaceae bacterium | reverse complement strand
AATCTCGTAGGCTAATGTTTTGGGCAATGACTTTTTTGATAAATCCACTCCTGTAATGAGTTCCATATCAGCAACGATGTCTTGCTGAAAGTCCTTTACAAACTCTAACTCTTCGATGCGCTCTTTGGACTACCTAGTAAATTTGGTACAATTTTACTAGGTAGTCCAGTTTGGCACAAGCGGCCTTTAAATCGCGATGCATACGTTCGTGTCTTCCGTTTTGTTCTGGGTGAGCAGGATCTGAAAAAACAGGCGTAATACCGAGTTCAATAAACCAGTAGGAGAGCCTAGTAAATCTTTGAATAGCTCTGACAGAACCAAAGGGACTTCCGTTATCTGTGTGGAGTTGTTTAGGAACTCCATATTTTCTAAAAACCTTAGTAAACTCAGCCTTTGCATACTTTAAAGTTTCTTTATAATGTCCTTTGGCTGTGAATAAAAACCTGCTTTTAGAATCGGCAATAGTCAGTGGATGACAATACACTTTATTACCCATTAAAAACTTTCCTTTATAATCTGCACTCCACACCTCATTACACTCTTTTGGGTCGAAAATAGGGTATACTGGTTTGGCTCTTCTTAACCTTTTTTGAGGGCACACTAAACCGTATCTTTTTAAGATATTGTGAACTGTAACCACCGAAGGAATTTCATTTTCTGTAAAATCGTTAAACAATAGTTTTTTGATTTTTTTAGCTCCCCAACGTGGATGTTTTTTCTTTAATTTAAGTATCCCTTCAACGATATTTTCTGCTGTTGCATTTGGGTGGTTCTTTGGGGTTCTTGACTTTTCTTTTAAGCCTTCAAAACCTTTTTTTTCAAACCTATTAATTAACTTATAGGCTGTTGGTCTTGAAATTTCAAAGTTTTTGCATAATTCTGTGATGGTATACTTTCCAGTTCGCCATTCACAAATAAATTCAATTTTTTGTTCCATAGTTGTTGTTTCTTTCCAAGGCATGATAATTTGATTTTATTTCTCAAATTACAACCTGAAAAGTGTAAACTATGTCTCTTTAACTTTGTAAACTATGTCCCTTTATCATACCATATTATTGCCAACGGATGGGCTATGCGTAGTGCGGGATTTTGAAACGGTTAATTTTCAATTTATCACAAATTTCATTTATTTCTATAATGTTCATATTTAGCATATTACCCACAT
>JAMOMG010000313.1 GCA_027068695.1 Flavobacteriaceae bacterium | reverse complement strand
ATAAGGCTGACATATTTTTAGCAGTTACTGAATCTCAAAATACTAATTTTACACTATCTGTAATTGCAAAAAAATTAGGAGCAACAAAAACTATTGCCAGAATAAGTAGTCATGAGTTTACGCAAAATAATGAAATTGATTTTACAGAATTAGGTGTTGACTTTATGATATCTCCAGGTCAATTGGCTGCAGAAGAAATTAAAATGTTATTACACCAATCGGCTTTTAATGACACCATTGAATTTGAAAATGGAACCCTTAACATTTTAGGAAGTACTTTAGAATACAATTCTCCACTTATTGGTTTAACAGTTGAGGAAGCTCGCCATAAATTTTCTGATGTAGCTTTTATTACCATTGCCATAAAACCCGAAAATGGTAATGAAACCATTATTCCAAGAGGTAACACCAAGTACAGTGCTTTTGACCAAGTTTATTTTTCTATACCAGAAAACAGTATAAAAAAATTATATAAACTTATGGGAAAAACACCTTTTGGAGTTAAAGATGTGATGATTTTAGGTGGCAGTAAAATTGGTGTAAAAGCAGCAAGAAATTTATGTGATGGAAATTTCAATACCAAACTAATTGAAATAAAAAAAGAAAGAGCAAAAGAGATTGCAGAAAAATTACCAAATGCATTAATTATTAAAGGTGATGGTAGGAATGTTGAGCTTTTAGAAGAGGAAAACATTAGTGAAATGGATGCCTTTATTGCAGTAACTGGAAATTCTGAAACTAATATTATGACGTGTTTGGTTGCCAAGTCGAAAGGAGTCAAAAAAACAATTGCATTGGTAGAAAATATGGATTATATCAATATTTCTCAAACTATTGGAATTGATACTTTAATTAATAAAAAATTATTAGCTGCCAGTGCCATTTTCAAGCATGTTCGTAAAGGTGATGTATTGAAATTAGCCAACTTACACAACATTGATGCTGAAGTACTCGAATTCAATGTGAAAAAAGATTCTGCTGTTACAAAAAATTTAATAAAAGACATTAAATTAACCAAAAAAGCTGTTTTCGCAGGTGTAATTAGAGATGGAATTGCTTTAATGACCTTTGGTGATTTTCAAATTTTAGCTGGTGACAAAGCTGTTGTTTTTTGTTTACCTGAAGCTATCTATAATGTTGAGAAATTATTTAATTAATTCATGAAAAACATTAATATAAAAATTATCATTAGTTTTTTAGGTTTAACATCCATGCTTAATGGTGTTTTTATGTTAATTGCTGTTCCATTTAGCATGTATCATAATGAACCTGCACAAAAAGGAATTTTACTGGCTGGTTTAACAACCATTTCAGTTGGGTTTTTATTGTGGTTTTTTAACAGGAATGCTCCAAAAAATTTACAAAAAAAAGAAGGATATCTTATTGTTACATTGGGTTGGTTAATGCTTACTATTACGGGGACACTACCCTACTTGTTTTCTGGAACCATACCAAATTTCACCAATGCTATTTTTGAAACAATTTCAGGCTATTCAACAACAGGGTCTTCTATTTTAACCAATATAGAGTCTATGCCAAAAGGAATTTTATTTTGGCGTAGTGCAACACATTGGATTGGAGGAATGGGTATTATTGTACTAACAGTTGCTATTTTACCTTTGCTTGGTATTGGTGGTATGCAATTATTTATGGCTGAAGCCCCAGGTCCTTCAGCAGATAAAATGCATCCTAGAATAACAGAAACAGCAAAACGACTTTGGTTAATCTATTTTTCGCTAACATTTACAGAGTTTTTTCTGCTAAAAATTGCTGGAATGACATGGTTTGATGCTATAAATCATGCGATGGCAACTTTAAGTACTGGTGGGTTTTCAACAAAAAATGCAAGCATAGCACATTGGAATGGAACTCCTGTAATTCAATACATTATAACTGTTTTTATGTTTATTGCTGGTGCTAACTTTGTACTTACCTATTTTGCTTTAAAAGGAAAAATTCGTAAAGTTTTTCAAAGTGAAGAATTTAAATATTACTTTTTTGGCGTACTTACCCTAACCTTGCTAATTACCATTGTAATTGTAAATTTTCAAGATTCTAATTTGGTTAGCACTATTAACCATCCTAAACCCTGGGGAGAAACTGAAAGTGCTTTTAGACATGCTGCTTTTCAGGTTACCTCCATTTTAACAACTACTGGATTTGTAAGTGCCGATTTTACCATGTGGAATTCTTTTGCAACCATGCTCATGTTCTCTCTCTTTTTTATTGGTGGTTCTGCTGGTTCAACAAGTGGTGGTGTTAAAATTGTTCGCCATATTATTATGATAAAGAACAGCTTGTTTGAATTTAAGAAATTATTACACCCAAATGCTATTATTCCTGTTCGTTACGATGGAACAGGGGTTCCAAAAAATATTATTTATAACATTCTAGCCTTTTTTGTATTGTATATGGGTATTTTTATCACAAGCTCTATCTTACTAACATTCTTTGGGTTAGATTTTGAATCTGCTTTTGGTGCTGCAGCTTCTTCATTAGGAAATATTGGTCCTGCAATAGGTTCTGTTAGTCCTGTAGATAATTTTGCTCATTTATCTGTTGGAGCAAAATGGATTTGCTCCTTTTTAATGTTAATTGGTAGATTAGAATTATTTACCGTATTAATTTTATTAACTCCATTCTTTTGGAAGAAACATTAAGCTCAAAATTTTTATTACAACCCTAATACTCTTTTGCCTTCCTCACTAACCATGGCTGTATTCCATTGTGGGTGAAAAACCACATCAATATCAATGGTGAAATTAGGATACTTCTGCTTAATAGTTTCTTGTATATTCGTCTTAATTGTATCTCCTAACGGACAAGATGGTGTAGAGAAAGTCATTACAATATTAATTTTTTTATCTCCATCATAATACAGTTCATAAATCAACCCCAAATCAACAATGTTAATTTCAATCTCAGGATCCATTACATTTTTAAGTAATTCCAATGTGTCTAACTCAAATTGTGCTATTTCTTGTTTATTCATTTTCATTATTTTTTACTTTATGAAAAATTATTTTTAGAACGTTTATATTGTAGAGAATTGAAACTGCCAAAAGTGTATAACTTCCAACTTTAATTATACTATTGTTATTCATTAAAAAACCAATTGGTATAGACACTAAAAAAAATAAATACAAATAAAATTGAATGGTTGCTATTTGTTTTGAATACAACTCTCTAGGTAGTGGTGTTTTTACTTTTCCTACCAAACTTTTATACTTTTCTAACCAAATTATAAATGGTAATGTTTTATAGGTTTGTCCTAAAATTAACGTAGTAATAAACCCAAATATTATTGAAAATCCATAAAGTATAACAACTCTTGACAATAATTCAAATTCGAAATTAAAACCAATTATTAATACTAAACTAATTAGTATTGGCAGTATAATAGCTGCTATTGCCAACATTGAATATTGCATACCTACATCTAGCTTTTTACGAATTCTCTTTTTATAAGATTCATAAATAAATGAGATAAATAGCAGTATTCCCACAGCTATTAAAGCCCAACATACTACTGTAAATAACCATTTTTGGACTAAGAACCAATTCATTATTAATCCTATTAACCCTATATTTAATATAACAAAAGAGGCATCCAGTTTTTTATATTTCAAATTATGAGAAATTAAAAACATAGGTAACAATGTAGAGCCAACTCCAATAATTAGCATTAAAAACCAGCCTATTAGCCCAACTGTTGCATGAATTTTTAAATAATGTAAATGAATTACCGTTAAAAAACTAAACTTAAAATTTAAAGCTATAATTGTCCCTATTAATTCAGTAACTGCCAACCACAAAATAGCTGCAATTATAAATTTTGATGACGTGTTTTTTATTACTGATTTTTTATACGAAAGCAATACATTTACAACAAACAAAAGCAGTGACAAAAACATCAACAAAGCGGCATAAATTAGTAGTGTAGCAAATGCTCCAACCCAAAAAGAATACGTTAAAAAAAGAACACTAACTGCCGATATCCAAAAAGTAAATTTTGCTAATTTTTCGCTATAAAGAGAGGTTTCAAAAACTACAGGAATTAATTGATACAAAGCGCCAAAAACTATCATAGTTGCCCAACCTAAAACAGCCATGTGAGTTATTGCAATTAATTTATTATTAAAATAAGCTTCAAATAAATTTGTGTTTGCTAGTATAATTAGAATAGCTAACACAAAAAGGTTGATTGCTCCAAATATAAAATGAGGCACTACTACACTACTGTCTGGTGCATTATTTGTATTTAAACCGTTCAAAATCTAATTTTTATAAATAATCAATTGCAAATGATTTTCTGATAGTTTTTTATACAATATTTCAAAGTTTCTAGCTTTTAATTCTGGCAATAAAAATTGGGGTACTTTTTTATGTTCTACAAATAATGCATACCCTTGCTGAAGTAACTCAAGTTCCTGCAAAATAGTAGTCATTGGCTCAGGCATTTCTAACTGCCGTACATCAATCGTTTTTATTTTCCCTTTAAAATAATCTAATTTCTCTTCAAAATTTTCATTTGGGCTCACTTTTTCTAACTTCTTATCTTTTATTTCATCTTTATTTTCTTTTTTAAAAAATGTATGCACCACACCAACTTCTGGTCTTTCTGTCCAAGTTTTAAAACCTTGTTTTTCTAATTTATTAATTAACGGTATTGGCTCAAAAGAATTAATGATTTTAAGCATTTCACCTGATTGAAGTTTTTTTACGGCTTCCATTATTTCTTTAAAAGGGTCACTTCCACCCTCAATAATAGGACGAACATCTAAACTTTTTAAGTTAGATTTGTTGAAATCTTTTGTCATTTTTATAGTTTTAGACTACAAATTTAATTATAAAAAATGTATTTAGACATACCTTTATTACTATTTTAAGATAAATTTATCTTTTATTATATTACCTAATTTGTTGAACAAATTTATCAAAGTCTAAGCCACCATAATTTCCTGAACTCATTAAAAGTAAGGCCGAATTTTTAAAGCTTTTGGAAAATAGAAATTCTTTAAATTCAGCAGAGTTTGTATAAATAATTAAATCATCTCTTTCAAAAGCTTCTTTAATTTGTTTAGATGAAATTTTTTCTAATTGTTTCATCTCAAGCGCATGTGGAGAATAAAATACTACGGCTTCATCTGCACTGTTTAAAGCGCCCTTATATTCTTTTAAAAAATCTTTATTTAAGCTACTGTAGGTATGTAATTCTAAACAGGCTACTACGTTTCTGTTTTTATATTGATTTTTTACAGCACTGGTTGTTGCTCTTACTTTGCTTGGTGAATGCGCAAAATCTTTAAAAACAACGGTAGATTCATTCTCAAAAATTTTCTCTAACCTTTTATTGGCACCTCTAAAGCTGGAAATTGCTTCATAAAAATCATCTTCACCTATGCCCATATGCAAACAAACCCATTGTGCACCCGCTAAATTTTGTAAATTGTGCTTTCCAAAAATTTCTAAAGGCATATTTCCCAATGAAGTTTGCATATAAGTTATTCCATTATCTATACTGTAATTTGGTGTTTTATACGGATATAATTTAATCTGATTATCTGCTTGTTCTACAATTTTTTTTAAAACCTCATCCTCTTCATTATAAACTAAAATTCCACCATTGGTTATGGTTTTAATAAATTCTGAAAACTGCTGAACGTAATTCTCAAAAGTTGGAAAAACATTGATATGATCCCAGGCAATTCCACTCAATAAGGCAATATTTGGTTTATATAAATGAAATTTAGGTCTCAAATCTATAGGACTCGTTAAATACTCATCTCCCTCAAGCACCATAAATTCGTTTTCATTGGTTAAATGTACCATTGTGTTAAATCCATCTAACTGAGCTCCAACCATAAAATCAACTTGTTTACCGCAATAATTTAACACGTGTAAAATCATAGCGGTAATTGTCGTTTTTCCGTGTGAACCACCTATTACCACACGTGTTTTGTTTTTAGATTGTTCATATAAAAATTCAGGATATGAATATATTTTCAGGCCTAATTCCTGAGCTTTTAGCAACTCTGGATTATTGGACTTTGCATGCATACCAAGAATTATTGCATTTAACTTACTACTTATCTTTTCAGGAAACCACCC
>JAMOMG010000312.1 GCA_027068695.1 Flavobacteriaceae bacterium | reverse complement strand
CGTTATATTTAAAACCACCAACAGAGAGAGGGAGAACATGAGCAAAGTTAAAGATGGAAAAATAGTGGATAAAGCTGTTGAGGTAAAAACCTACGCATCTATTGAGCATGGAAACATCAACAAAACCACCTCAATTGTATTACACAGAACTGATTCATCTAATGCAAATAGTACAATTCAAGCATATGCCAATGGTAAAAAATCTGGTGCACATTTCCTAATAGATAAAACCGGAAAAATCTACCAAACAGCAGATATGAAAAAAATATGCTGGCATGTCGGGATTTTGCTGCCTAGGTGTCAGATTGAAAAAAATTGCGACCCAAAAGAACTGAAAACAATAACTGCATTAATACATGAAAAAGGCCTTTCATTTGGGCGTCGTGCAAGAAACTTATCACGCCATGAAGTAGGAAAAAAATATCCACTTAGGTATCCGTCAAATAGCGACTCCATAGGGATAGAGGTCGTTGGGAAATTCTCGCTATCTCAAAAAACCTTTGAGAAACCAACACAGCAACAATTTAAGTCCTTAAAGTGGCTAGTAGAAATAATTTCAAAAGAATATAAGATCAATATAAAAACCAATATTTATGCTCATGGCGCAATAGCACGAAAAGAAGTAGCTGAAGGGGCTCAGCTACTTCAATACTTGTTTTCGGGGGCTGCGCCATGAAAAAACATATTTTTATTTTATTTTTGTCTATGGCATCAATTTTATTTTTCCAATCTTGCTCATTACAAAAGCAGGATGGAAATATGAAGGTAGTATCAATTAACAAGGTTGTAAATAAAGATATTCCGGGTTATGAAATATGCAGCTCATTTACTTTTGAAAAAACAGACGTAGTTAAGTATTTTAGTCTAGCTGAACAAGTTGATGGGCATGAATTTCATAGTGAAGCTATAATCCTACCTTGTAAATATCAAGGTTCAATCGATATTAACGGCAATCTCCTTCAATGGGAGGTGAACGCTGGAGGGGCAGGATATTTATATAACGACAAAAAAATAAATAAAAAATATTTATGTAAAGGAAGTTGCTGCAAAATCTTCCCAAATTTATGTTAAAGAATATAACAAATAGCTCCAGCGGACAATTTAAAGCGGCACTTGTTTTGCATCCGCAAAAACGTGCCACTTTAAATTGCCGCTGAGCAAAGCGTTA
>JAMOMG010000311.1 GCA_027068695.1 Flavobacteriaceae bacterium | reverse complement strand
TTATTTAGTTTCACAAGTTCATCACTTGTGATTTGATTTTTTAAGTGAATTTGTTCACAAAACTGAAATAGTTTTTCTACACTTTCGTATGAATTTCCACTACGTGATGCTACATATTTATAAAAAGTAGTATCAATTGTTGTGGTTGGGATATGTAATTTAGTTCTAATAAACGCTAATAAATAACTTATTTTATGTTCTGCTATATTTTTATGTTCCTGCTTTTCAAAATACATATTGGCAATTGTTCTTGTAAAAGCAACGGTTTGATTTTTTAAAGGTAACAATATAGGAATACTACGCTGTTTTCGTTTCCCCTCAAATAATATAAAAAACAATACTCCTATTAGAGTGGTGTAATACGCCCATTTCAAGTATTTAGAATTTAATAAATAATAAATGGGAGATGTTATTTTACTTTTTCCTGTTTTGTGATACGAATCCCATAAAATGGGTAAATCCTCTCTTAAATACGATAAAATATTGGCTGTATGTTGTTGATTAGGAGATTTTAGAATATTATAATTTGTAAAAACTTCAGGAAAGGTATGAAAATAAAAATGACCTTTTCCATATGTAAATTTCACAAAGTTAACCCCTTCTTCAGTACGTTCACCTTTAGCATTTACATAACCTGTAATACCTAATACAGTTGTATTTAAAGTGTCAATTTTTGTGAATACATGATTTACAAAAGGTCTGTCAAATGAATATTCCTTCCCTTTAAAAACTTTATTTTTAAATTTAAAGAATACGTTCTCATCTAAATTTTTACTCACTAAACGCTCCGTTTTAAAATTTAAAGTATCTATTTGAATACCATGTGTTGAAATAAAAACATCATTTCCTCTTTCAACAAATTTAAGCAAACGTAAAAACTCTGCATCTCCAAAATTTAGTGCTTCATCAACAAAAAAGTAAGTACCCACACGTGTTGAATCTTCTAAGTAAACATAAGGAGGTGTATGTATATCTTCTATTTCAACAGGAAATAAATTAGCTATTTCCTCATGCAAAACAAATGTTCCATAAGGGATTTTATGTTTTGAAACATAACTTGAAAACCAATTAATGGGCTTCTTCTCAGTACTTTTAAGGTAAATAAACCCAAAAATTAAGACTAAAAAGGCTCCAATATATATTTTAGTTTGCTTGTCCAATCTATTTTTTATGAATTAAGTTACTTGCTTCAATAAAATCTAATTCAACACGGGCAAACTCAGTTTCACTAATCTCAAAGTTCCCATACCAAACAAAATCGTATAATCTTGTTAAATTGGTAAATATGTGTTGAATATTTTTTTGTGATATTTCTTTTATATAATCTTCGTTCGTCTTTTGTTGTTCCCAAATTATTAGCTCTTTATTTTCTAATTGTTTTAATATATTTAGATAATAATACCGAACTGCCAACCTGTAATTTTTTTGTTGAATTGCATGTTCAATCAATTTTGAAATATCTTTACTTTTAATTAACTCTTCTTCTTCAGTAATTGAAACAATAGGATTGTTTTTTGAAATTACACTAGATGACTTTAAATTTACTTTTAAGAAGAATTTTAGTAAAAGAAATAATACAACCCCTAAAATAATATATGGCAACGCCGAAAGAATTGAGGCAAAGAGACCTTTGGCGTATTTAACTCCAAAAATCCATTCTAAGAAACGTAAAAATTGACGCCCAAGCCAATTAAACACACGTTCAATAAATGTAGGCTCTTTATTTACATTTTCTTCTTCATAATTAAAATCCTTATCTGTCTTATATTTTTTTAGATTTTTAGTGTCAAATTTCTTTTTAACAATACTACTTCTATCATTTTTAACAATAAGTGAATCCGTTTGAGCAAAAATACCTACCGAAAATATTATAAAAAAAAGAAATAGAATTCTACTCATAAATTAGTCTTCTTTATTATTGTTTCCTAAATTTTCTATTTTCTCAAAAGTACCTGAAAAGTTTTTTTGTTCATTTAAATCGAAATAAATAAAAACTGTTGAAATTAAAGGAATTGAATACAACACAAATTGGAAAACATACGAAACAACGTTTAACATCAAATAAATTGGATCTTTAAATATTTCAAAAATAGCCGTAGGATCATCGTTCTGCATCATTGTTCCCATTTTAACAAATTGGTAAATCAATGCTGGAATTGAAAATGCCTGCCCTAATACCATCAATAATAGCCAAACAACAATTAAAACGCCAAAAGTATTCCACCATTCTCCTTTTATTAAAGTAAATGCATGAGAAAAAGTATCTCCAATACTTTTATTTTCAAATACCATTATTGATGTTGTTAGTGATAGTACAGTACCTAAATAAATACCTGGTAGGTAACAAAATACAGCTCCAAAAACCGTTACAATAGTAACCAAAACACCTAGGCCTAAAAATTTCCAAACATTTTGAATAATATTGGCCTTTATTTCATCAAATTGTGGTTTCCCATTATTTTCTATATATGATTTTATAAAGTATAGTGAAGCCATTGAAAGCAATGTATACAATAAAATATAAACAAACATTAGCCCAAATACCCAAGAAAATATTTTTGAAAAGAATGAACCCGGATTTGCATCAATTTTATCAATATCATTAAACATATCAGACATTGCAAATAAGTAAAATACCAGTGTTGCAATGGCTATAAGTAAAAATGGCCCAACTATTTTTAATACCGTTAAAAAATATGCTTTCCAGTTTTCGCGTATAAATTGAAACGTATCAGTTATGATAGCTCCTAAATCGCGTTCTTTCTTAAATTCAATAAAGTTATTCTTTTCCATATTGTTTTTGTTTGGTTAATTTTATAGGATATAATACGTAATAATAAATAATTGCAATAAATGATGAAATAATAATAAATAAAGCTAGCCAGTCTGGCATTTCGGTATGGCGAGTTACAAACCCTTCTAAAAATCCGGCAACAATAAAAAACGGTATGGTACTTACCATAATTTTTAAACCAGCTTTAAAACTTTTCTTAAAAGAGGCTAATCTTGTATAAGTTTTTGGAAAAAGCAAACCATTCCCTAAAACTAACCCTGCACAACCTGCAATAATTATGACAGAAATTTCTATGGTTCCGTGAATCCAAATAGTACGTGAAGATTCCCATAGCAATCCTTTTTCATAAAAGAAATATAAAAACGAGCCTAACATTATTCCATTACTCATCATTACAAACAGCGTACCTACAGAAAAGAGCATTCCGTACACAAAAGCTGTCATGGCCACTTTAATATTATTTAAAGTAATTAGAATAAACATATTACTTTCTTCCATTTTTTTATACACAGCCATTGGATCTCCCTTTGCTATATTGTCTAGGGTAGTATTTACATAATTATCACCTAAAATTAAACGAACAAAATCTCCATTTGCTGATGCAGAATAGGCACCTACAATTACAAAAAATATAAAAGTTAAAAATGCTACAAGTAATTGTTTGTGATATTTAACAAATTCCAACGGAAATTCCGTTTTAAAAAATGTTACTAACCTATTTTTACTCTCTTTTTTAGTTTTATAAATTTTTTGATGCGCTTTTGATGCAATAGCATTTAAATACCTTTCTGTATTACTTTGCGGATAAAATGTTTTTGCATAGCTCAAATCATCGGTAACTTCAATGTATAAATCTGAAAGCTTATCCGGAGAAACTTGTGCTGTTTTATTGAGAACATTTTCAAATAACAACCATTTATTTTTATTTCTTTTTATAAACGATGCTTCACGCATTTTTTTTATTTTTGTTTTCTTGTAGTTCATTATTATTATAATGAAACTTTGAAGTTAACGAATGTAAAAAATCAAATCGTACCAGCCAAAAAAAGATTAAATATAAAATGGATAACTTTCGCATAGAAACTGCTCAAAATGTTACAATTCAACAAAATGTAGCTTCATTATACAGCCGTATTGGCGCTTTTTTGTTAGATATCTTTATTATGGGAGCATATTTTGTCCTTATTATGCTAATTAATATGGCTTTAGACCACAAACTAACTGAGTCAATTTATGTTTTTTATGCACTATTAAGCTTACCTGTTTTCTTTTACAGTTTAATTTTTGAAACATTAATGAACGGACAAACACCCGGAAAATATGTGAGTAAAATTAGAGTTGTAAAAATTGATGGCTCTAAACCAACCTTTGGAAGTTACTTAATACGATGGGTTTTACGCATTATTGATATCAGTTTAGCCTCCGGTTCTGTTGCAATACTAACTATTTTATTGAATGGAAAAGGACAACGTTTAGGTGATTTAGCTGCCGGAACCACTGTTATTTCTGAACTAAAAAGAGTTACAATTAACGACACATTATTGGTTGATATTCCTGAAGAGTATACGCCTACATTTCCTCAGGTAACACTGCTAAACGATAAAGATATACAAACCATAAAACAGCTATATTTAACAGCAAAAAGAAGAGGTAATCATAAAACAATACTAAAACTTCATACTAAAATAATTGAAATTACAGGAATAACAACGGAAATGAAACCTAGTAACTTTATTGATATTGTGTTAAAAGATTATAATTATTTTACACAACAAATGTGATGGATTTTAACTTTTTTAAAAAAAATATTTCAGAACTGAAAAATTTACCTGTTGGCGGATTGGAAGCTCAATTTAATTTAGCTCCAAAATTAAGATTGAACTATTCACAAAATAAAATTAAAGCGCTAAACCCTAAAAAAGCTGCTGTAGTAGCTCTTTTTTACCCAAACAATAACAACGAAGCCTGTTTTTTATTAACATTAAGAGCCAGTTATAACGGAACTCATTCATCACAAATTAGTTTTCCGGGAGGAAAATATGATAAAAAAGATAATAACCTAGAAAGCACTGCACTACGTGAAACATTTGAAGAAGTTGGCATTCTCCCACATAAAATTACCATTTTTAAACAAATGACTGATGTTTATATACCTCCAAGTAATTTTTTAGTTACACCTTTTTTGGGAGTCTTAGAGAGTACACCTTTATTTACAAAAAATCATGAAGTTGAAAAGCTAATTGCTGTTACAATTAAAGATTTATTAAAAGATTCTTCTATTTCAACAACAACTTTATCTACGTCTTACGCTACAAATACAGAAGTACCTTGCTTTGTATTAAATAGTTACGTTGTTTGGGGAGCTACAGCTATGATGCTTAGTGAAATCAAACAATTAATAAAGAATATTTAAATTATTTTTTTCTTAAATTTGTCTTTCATTCAAACCAAACCAACTTGATGCCAATTTTAAAAAAAAATCCATTTGGACATATTTTGTATATAAAAAAATGGATTATCCGTATTCTTGGAATTGTATCGCATGGACGATATCGTCGTTTTAACAAACTTCAAATTGAAGGTTCAGAGATAATTAGAGAATTACCTGAAACAAATGTTTTATTTGTCTCCAATCATCAAACCTATTTTGCTGATGTTGCCGCAATGCTACACGTTTTTAATGCTGCTTTAAAAGGGCGTGTTGATTCTTTAAAGAATATTGGATATATATGGCATCCTAAATTAAATATTTATTTTGTTGCAGCTTCTGAAACTATGAAATCTGGCTTGCTACCAAAAATATTTGCCTACGCAGGATCTGTTTCTATACAAAGAACCTGGAGAAGTAAAGGACAGAATGTAAACAGACAAGTAAAAATGTCTGATATTAGTAATATTAAAAAAGCATTAGATGATGGCTGGGTAATTACATTCCCTCAAGGTACTACAACACCATTTAAGCCTATTAGAAGAGGTACTGCTCATATAATAAAAACATGTAAACCTGTAGTGGTTCCAATTGTAATTGATGGGTTTAGAAGGGCCTTTGATAAAAAAGGCTTGTTGATAAAAAAACGCAATGTTTTGCAATCAATGGTTATCAAAAAACCGATGGAAATTGATTATGAAAATGAAACAATTGAAGAGATTGTAAAAAGAATTGAAATTGAAATTGAACAAGATCCATCATTATTAAAAGTAGTTTCCCCAAAAGAATACAAACGTATGGAGGATGAATTAAATAAGAAACGAAAATTCTGGAAATGATTATATTAAAAGCCACTTCCTAAAAAATAGAAAGTGGCTTTTAAACAATACCCTTTTTCTAATTAATTTA
>JAMOMG010000310.1 GCA_027068695.1 Flavobacteriaceae bacterium | reverse complement strand
GATGCACGAAATATTTTAAAAACAACTGTTTCTTTAAAAGATGCTATCAAACAATGGGGAAATGTTGGCGGGTTGATAAGTGGATTATATACTGAAGATTACGACTTAATAGGACGCTCATTAGAGGATCACATTGTAGAGCCAATTCGTTCAATTTTAATACCTGCTTTCAACCTTGTAAAACAACAATCGTTATTAGCAGGCGCTTTAGGATGTGGGATTTCAGGATCTGGCCCATCAATTTTTGCATTAAGCAAAGGAAAAGAAACTGCCTTAAAAGTAGCAAAATCAATGAAATTAGTATATGATGACATAGATATTGATTATGATATTCACGTTTCAAAAGTAAATAAACAAGGTATAAAAATTTTATAAAATTAATACGTTATGAACTTCTATAGTTTAAACAAAAAGGCACAAAATGTATCATTTAAAGATGCTGTAATTAAAGGATTGGCACCAGATAAAGGACTGTATTTCCCAGAAAAAATAACCCCTTTACCCAAAGGTTTTTTTAATCATATAGAGTACTTTTCTAATGAAGAAATTGCCTTTGAAGTGATTAAACAATTTGTTGGTGATGAAATTCCAGAAGCAGCACTCAAAGAAATAATTGCTGAGACTCTTAATTTCGACTTTCCCATTGTAAAAATTAATGATAATATTGCTACATTAGAATTATTTCATGGGCCAACAATGGCTTTCAAAGATGTTGGCGCGCGCTTTATGGCACGTTGTTTGGCTTACTTTAATAAACAGGAAAACACCGAAAAAGTTACTGTTTTGGTAGCTACATCGGGAGATACAGGAGGTGCAGTTGCTAGTGGTTTTTTGGGAGTTAAAGGTGTTGACGTTGTAATTTTATATCCTAGTGGCAAAGTGAGTGATGTACAAGAAAAACAACTAACCACACTTGGAAATAATATAAAAGCACTGGAAGTGGAAGGCACTTTTGATGATTGTCAAAAAATGGTTAAAAAGGCCTTTTTAGACAGTGATTTAATCTTAAATAAAAATTTAACTTCAGCAAATTCAATAAATGTAGCACGTTGGTTACCACAAATGTTTTATTTCTTTTTTGCCTATAAACAATTAAAAAGTAAACATTGCGATTTGGTTTTCTCTATTCCAAGCGGAAATTTCGGAAATATTTGTGCAGGTATAATGGCTCAACAATT
>JAMOMG010000309.1 GCA_027068695.1 Flavobacteriaceae bacterium | reverse complement strand
ATCGCGAAATAAACTATATGTTGGTGACAAAATATTATCTATAAGTGTAAATCGTGTTCCTGTTCCATCATTCTGATTCCAACCAGCATATCCACTTTGTTGTGCCTGAACGAGTACGTCTTGAGCCTTTGTAAAATATGGTGTTCCTCCATTCAGAGAAAATGTATCAGCATCAAAGCCTAAAATTGTGTAAACATAGAAAGTTATAATTGATACTAGGTTAGATTCATAAATATTTTCGTTAAACACCAAAGGTTCAAATTCTGCATACTGAAAAGAAAAGTTATTATCTTTAAAATTAAAAACAGGTGTTAAATAAGAAGAATTATATACAGGACGAGATGATTGTATTTGGATATTTCCTTTAAAATTATCGCCTGTTTGTTCTAAAATTGTTAGGGTTAAATTACAATCTATACGTTCTTGTAACTTATAATTAAAATTTGTCCAACGCTTTTGATTAACTAATTCGCCTAATGACCTTTGTAATGTTGTGTATATTTGCCTATTTGAACCCGGGATTTTATCAGAATTAACTGTTATAGAACAATTTAATTCTTGAGCTTTTAGTTGAGCTACAGTTAAAAGAATAAATATTATTTGAAGTATATTACGCATAAATTCTATTCATAATTTCATTAAATATATCTTCAGCCACAATTGCTTTAGATTTTAGACTAAATTCTGAAATTTTTTCGAATTTATCAATAATAGTTATTTTATTTGTTTCATTTTTAAATCCAGCACCTTTATCTTGTAAAGAATTTAAGACTATTAAATCTAAATTCTTTTTCTTTAATTTAGCAACAGCATTTTCAATCTCATTATTAGTTTCCAAAGCAAAACCAACTAAAAATTGATTTTTTTTAAGTTTACCTAACGAAGCTAATATATCTTTTGTTTTTACCAATTCAATACTCATTGTATTGGTTGATTTTTTAATTTTAGTCAATGAAACATTCTTAGGTTTATAATCTGCAACGGCGGCAGAAAGAATTGCAATATCAATATCTTTATAATATTTATGAACTTCATCGTACATTTCTTGTGCACTAACAACATCAATCCTTTGAATTGATGAATGTAATACATTTTCGTTAGATGGCCCCGAAACTAAATAAACTTGTGCTCCTAAATTTGCGGCAGTTTTAGCTAATTCAAATCCCATTTTACCTGAAGAATGATTTCCTATAAAGCGAACAGGATCAATGGCTTCATAGGTTGGGCCTGCAGTAATTAAAACTTTTTTAAGATACAATGGTAATCCTTTAATAATATCATTTTCAATAAAAGAAACTATTTTCTCAGGCTCCTCCATACGCCCTTCCCCAATTAAGCCACTTGCTAATTCTCCACTTGAAGGTGGTATAAAAATATTGCCAAAGTTTTGCAGTTTTTCAATACTTTTTCGGGTAGTAGGATGCTGATACATATCTAAATCCATTGCTGGAGCGAAATACACTTTACATTTAGCAGATAAATAGACTGCTAGTAGTAAATTATCACAAACTCCACTTGACATTTTAGAGAGTGTATTCGCTGTAGCTGGTGCAATAAGCATATAATCAGCCCAAAGGCCTAAATCTACATGGCTATTCCATTCTTCAGTCTCTTCTTCTCCTTTTTCAAAAAAGGTAGAGTATACTGGATTTTTTGAGAGTGTTGAAAGTGTTAACGGTGTAACAAAATCTTTAGAAGCAGGTGTCATTACAACTTTAACATTAGCTCCTTCCTTAATAAAAAGCCGCACTAAATTGGCCGTTTTATAAGCAGCAATACCGGCGGTAACGCCTAAAAGTATATTTTTACCGCTTAAAATTGACATCTATTCTTGAGTTTCCTCTGGTTTTCTATAATAAATTTTATCTTCTAACCATTCTTCAATTGCAATTGCAGTTGCTTTTGGTAGTTTTTCATAAAATTTTGAAACTTCAATTTGTTCTTTATTTTCAAAAACCTCATCTAAACTATCAGTATATGTCGCAAATTCTTCTAATTTTTCAATTAATTCACTTCTCAAATCACTGTTAATTTGTTCGGCTCTTTTTGCTAAAATTGTAATAGTCTCGTAAATATTTCCTGTTGGAGCTTCAATTTTATTTTTGTCGTAAGTAACTGTAGTTGTCGCTGCTTTTGAGTTTTTATAATCCATTAGTTTGAGTTTTTAATGCTGTTAAAGAATCCAATTCTTTAGTTAAGTTTAATAGTAACCCTTCGGTTTCGTTTAAATATTCAGAGTTTGGAAAACTTCGTTTAAATCTTTCGTGTATTTTGATAGCATTCTTAGTTCTATCTTCTTTTTTTGTAATATAGCTATTTATTGCCAATTTATAAGCCGATTTAAATTTAAAATATAGAGCTTCTTCTTTATATGAAGTTCCTAAATAATCAGAAAGTAAATTATCAAATGCAACTATTGCAGCTATATAATCTTCTGTATGATAGTATTGTTTTGCTATTTCAAATGATTTTTTTTCTAATTTATGTGTTAGTTCTTTAATATATTTATTGGCATTTGCTATGTTAACTGAATTTGGAAATTTAAAAATAAAATTTTGAAGTGCTGTAATTGCTTCATAAGTATCTTTTTGATCCAAACTAAATATTGGTGAAGCTAAATAATGACTATGCGCCGATAAATATGCAGCTTCTTCAATTTTTGAACTTTTAGGGTAATTTTTTTCAAACTTATCAAAATAATAGGCCGCCAAACTATATTGTTTTGTATTGTAATGCGCTTGTGCAACCATATATTGAATACGTTCCATTTGAGGCTTACCTCTATAATTAGGTGTTACTTTTTCAAATAATTGTATGGCTTTTCCAAATTTTTGCTCTTCATACATTTTTGTAGCCATTTGATATTGTTTTGCAACAGTACCTTTATTCAATACTTTTTGGTATTCACTACAAGATGAGAAACCTAAAGTTATCAACAAAATGAAAATATAAATTTTATTTTTTTGCATTTGGCAAAATTAGTTATTTAAAATGGATTATTAAAATGATTTTTTATACTTCAATAAACTACAAAAATAACTCGCTTTTACTATGAATATTGCTTAAAAATCTTAATTGTTTGTTAATTGTTATGCTGGTGGTGCAACAGAACTTACAACAGTAAGTTGCTTTATATCATTATCAAATAAATATAACCCACCTTTATCATCACCAATTAAGTTAATTTTATCTAAAATGGTTCTTGCCTGAGCCTCTTCTTCTATTTGCTCTGCTACATACCATTGTAAGAAATTATGTGTAGCATAATCTTTTTCTTCTAATGAAATATGAACCAGCTCATTAATACTTTGAGATACAAATACTTCATGTTTAAATAATGTTTCAAACATTTTTTTTATGGAACCAAACTCAAGTGGTGGAGCATTTAGCTCAGAAACCTGCGCATGCCCGCCTCGTTCATTTATATATTTAAATAATTTAAGCATATGCATTCTTTCCTCATCAGATTGTGCATACATAAATTGAGAAATCCCCTCTAAACCCTGCAATTCAGCCCAAGAAGCCATTGCTAAATATATTTGAGATGATTCTGCCTCTATTCTTATTTGTTTATTTAAAACTGATTGCATTTTTTCTGATAGCATAATTCTTTATTTTTAACATTATTAAATTTACATCTAAAATAACTACAGAGAAAACCCTCTAATAATTATCTACAAAGGTATTTATTTTTTGTTGTAAATCATAAGAAGCATTCACTAAAGGTAAACGAACGTCTCCTAAACAGATATTAAGTTTTTTTAGAAGAGCTTTTATTCCTGCTGGATTTCCTTCTTCAAAAATATAATCAATGCTTTCCATTATTTTGTAATACAATTCATTTGCTCTTTTAACATTCCCTTTTAATGCCATCTGAATCATTTCAGAAAAATCTTTAGGCAAACCTTGTCCAATAACCGATATTACTCCTGAACCTCCAGCCAAAACCATTGGCAAAGCAATCATGTCATCTCCTGAAATCACCATAAAATTAGCAGGTTTTTTTTGTACCAAACGTAAAACCTGTATCATATCTCCTGCAGCTTCTTTAATTGCTACAATATTTTCAAAATTATTTGCCAACCTAATTACCGTATCTGGTTCAATGTTACTCCCTGTCCTGCTAGGAACATTGTATATAATTATTGGCTTTGAACTTACCGCTGCTATTGCCTTAAAATGCTGATAAATGCCTTCTTGCGTTGGTTTATTATAATATGGTGAAACGGATAGTATTGCACAATAATCTGATAAATCTGTAGTTTTTATTTCATCAACTATAGCATTTGTATTATTCCCACCAATACCCAACACTAAAGGAACTCTCCCGTTAGTTGTTTTTACAACAGTATCTTTAATTTGTTCAATTTCTTTTAACGTTAATGTTGCTGGTTCTCCTGTTGTTCCTAATAAAACTAAATAATTTATTCCATTAGCTATTTGATAGTTTACCAAACGTTTTAACCCTTCAAAATCAACAGATTTATCTTGATTAAATGGTGTTACTAATGCAACGCCTGTTCCTATCAACTCTTTCATTATAGTTTCTTTAAAATGGTTAAATATTTTTTTAATTCCTTGTTAAACAATTCTAAATTGGATGATTCACAATTAATTAGCAAATTATACAAACGGTTGTCTAAGTGAGAAAACCCAGCTTTAAAAGCCGTTTTACTTTGCAATAATAATACGTTGTTATATAAATTATCAACTTTGCTGTAATTAATTAACAAATCGTATTTTTTTGTTAAAATATTTCTTAGTTTTTCTGAAGTAATTTTACCATACCATCCAAAATCTTTTGAAGAAATAACATTCTCATCTGTATTTTCTTTAGGTATTTTTTGTTTAAAAATAATAATTTTTATGTTATTTTTTGGAATATTTAAAGCTTTTTCCAAACTATTTAAAACAGGAATCTTTTCAGTAGCATCATTTAAAAAAATGAGTACTTTTTTTATTTTCCCCTGTGAATTCATATTTGAATTCTTTAACAACTTTGGTAATTGTTTGTCAAAAAAAAATTGATTGCTTTTTCGTTTAAATCCTGTAAAAATCATTTATATTTACCATTGGTTTACAAAATTACTTAAATTCAAAGTATTTCAGCAATGAAAAAAATTATTATTTCAATTTTTACAATCGTTCTTTTTTTTAGTTGTAAAAATGAACCTCAACACTTACTAAAAATTGAAGGAAAATTACTTCCAATTACTTCAGAAATAACTTCTAATGAAAATATTGAGAATTTTGTAAAGCCTTACAAGGAAAAAATTGAAAAAGAAATGAGTAACATTTTAAGTTATACTCCTATAAATTTAACGAGAGAAGATGGAGAACTAGAAAGCTCCTTAGGAAATTTGATGGCAGATATGTGTTACCAAGAAGCAAACCCTATTTTTAATAAAAAGACTGGAAAAAATATTGATTTTGCGTTATTTAATTTTGGCGGTGTTAGAGCAAGTATTCCTAAAGGAAATATAACAATGCAACACGCTTTTAATTTAATGCCTTTTGAAAATCAATTAGTTGTTGTTGAATTATCTTCAGAAAAAATTAAAGAATTAATAACGTATTTAATTAATAAAAAAAAGGCGCACCCAATTTCTAAACAAGTAAGTTTAGTCTTTACAAATAATGGGTATAACTTTAAAATAAATAACAAACCCTTAAATGATTCCAAAACTTATTTTGTATTAACATCAGATTATTTACAACATGGAGGTGATCACATGAATTTCTTTAAAAACCCAGTTAATTTATACAAAATAGATTATAAATTAAGAAATGCGATTATTGATTACTTTAAAGAAACTGATACTATTAAAGTTAAACTAGACGGAAGAATTCGTACAAAATAAGAAGCTTATGAAAAGAAGAAATTTTATACAAAAATCAACTGCAGCAACTGCATTTTTAACTTTGGGAGGTTTTTCTTTACAATCTTTCACCAATAAAACTACCAAACATATCACCATTATACATACCAACGATGTACATAGCCATATAGACCCTTTTCCAAAAAATCATTTCAAATACCCAAATAAAGGTGGTATTGCAAGACGAGCCACTTTAGTTGAAAGTATCCGAAAAGAAAACCCAAACACATTATTGCTAGATGCTGGTGATATTTTTCAGGGTACTCCTTATTTTAATATTTATGGTGGAGAAC
>JAMOMG010000308.1 GCA_027068695.1 Flavobacteriaceae bacterium | reverse complement strand
AGAAATGCCTCCTTTTTTTATAACCTCAGCCACAAACTCAACTGGAAAAGATGAAGTTTTAAACTATATTGATGAAATAAATAAGCAATTAGTTCAAAAAACCTAAAAATGGGTTCAACTAAAAATACTTTAGAAGTTTTGTTTGAAGACAATCACTTAATTGTAATAAATAAACAATCGGGTGATATTATTCAAGGAGATAAAACTGGTGATAAGCCCCTGAGTGATATTGTTAAAGAATACATTAAAGACAAATACAATAAGCCAAGTAATGTTTTTTTAGGTGTTGTTCACCGACTTGACAGGCCAACAACTGGTGTGGTTGTTTTTGCAAAAACCTCCAAAGCTTTGGAGCGTTTTAACAAAATGTTACGAGACAAAACTGTAAATAAAACCTATTGGGCAGTTGTTAAAAACAAGCCTAAAAAAGATAGTGATACACTCATTGGTTTTTTAAAAAAGAATCCTAAAAACAACAAATCAACCTCTTACTCATCTGAAATAGAAGGAAGTAAAAAAGCTATTCTTCATTATAAAATATTAAAATCATTAACTAATTATCACTTATTAGAAGTTGATTTAGAAACTGGTCGTCATCACCAAATTCGTTGCCAGTTAGCTTCAATTGGTTCTCCAATAAAAGGCGATTTAAAATATGGTTTTAATAGAAGTAACAAAGATGCCAGCATTCATTTACATGCACGTAAAATTGAATTTACACATCCTGTTTCAAAAGAAGTTATTTCAATTATTGCTCCAACTCCTAAAGAAACCATTTGGGAGGCTTGTAATTAATAACCCTTGTTTTTATTTAACAATCATAACGTATTAAATTGTGATTACCAATAAACTCTAAAAAGAAAATTTGGAGTTATTCCTAAAGAAAATTTATCAATAGCAGTAATTGGATCATTAATTGCATTATTTCCTGTGTACTCTCTACTTAAATGACTTTTTCTATTGTATATATTCCTAATAGAAAATCCTATTTTACCACGAGTAGTCCCTTTTTTTGAAAAATTAAACTTGTAGGTTGAAGAAAAATCTAACCGGTGATAATTTTTTAGCTTTTCAGTATTAATTCCCTCAAAATCAAAATCATTATCTTCAAAATCACTTAAAGACTCTGTGTAAGGTCGTCCTGATTGCCATTTCCAACCTAAAGCTAATTGCAATTGTTTTACTTTATAACTTAACGAAGCTGAAATAGCATGTTTAATTTCTATACTTGAAGTAAAGTACTTATTGTTATTTAAACCTTCAAATTTATTTTTAACATCTGTATATGAGTAACTTACCCACGCTTTTATTTTTTTAAATTCCTTCTCTAAATAAAAATCTGTGCCAAAAACTTTTTGATTACCCACATGAAACCTACTATCTTCTGGATTTAAATACCCTATTGAAAGAGTTGTAATTCCCTTAATTTTTTTATAATAATGGTCAATATCAATACTCCACCCATTGTTACTATATAAAAATCCAGCAGAAACCTGCTTGCTGTTAATTATAGGAAACTTATCACCATCAGCCAAACGCCATAATTTATTTTCTAATGATAAATTACTCAAAACAGTTTCTTCAATTTGACTTACTATTTGGTTTTTTAATTCTCCTGTAATTTGAAGTTTCAAATTTCTCAATAAATCTTTATTAATAACAATTCTAGGCTCAACTCTAAAGGCATTTAATTCTTTGTAATAATTTAGTCGAATTCCTCCGTCAATATCTATTATAGGGTTTCTATATGTGTAATTTGAATAAAGTGAATGTGTATTAATAATTGTTTTATCTCTGTCTAAAATATAAACTAAGTCTGCTGTTTCTTTAATTTCAAAACTTATATCTTTCAATGTATACTGATACCCTAAAGATAAATTATCTTTTTCATTCATGTTTATTTGCACTTCTGAAGACAACCCAGAATCATAAATGTTATTTCGTTTATCAAAATCTGAAATTTGTACTAAATTTTCAGTTGTAATAAAGTTATAATTTAAACGATATTTAGATAGAAAAGCTTGGGTTTGATGACTTACTTTTGTATTCCATTTTTTGTTCCAACTAATACTATACCCTTCATTTTCAGTGTCTAAAATATTTTCGTTTGACTTGTTAAGAGTTAAATCCTCAAATACATGCTCCAAATCATTATCAATATGAATAACACTTAATGCAAACATATTTTTTTTATTTGGCTGATAATTTAATTTCAAATTGTAATCTTTAAATTTAAATTTCTCATCGGAATTTGTAGTTTCGTTTATTGCCGTGTGTTGAAAAACTTTTTCTTCTAAATTTCTAAATGTTGAAGTTTCAAACTTATCTTCATAGGATCTCCTATAGGATATCTGCATACTTAACTTGTCTTCTATAATTGGAATTGACAAATAAGCATCAAAATTAATGGCATTAATACCAAACTCTGCTTCAACTTTTTTCGATAATTTGGTTTTCGTTGAAATATCTATTACACTTGATATACGTTCTCCAAATTTTGGATTTGTTCCTTTGTTATAAAATATTACTTTTTCTGTAATGTTTGGATTAAATGCAGAAATCATTCCAAACAAATGACCGCTATGATACATATTTATTCCATCCCAAATAATTCTGTTTTGATCAGACAATCCACCTCTTACAATTAAACCTGTTGCTGTTTCATTTGGACTTACCACTCCAGGAAATTGTTGAATACTTTCAAAAATATCGGGTTCTGTAAGTCCCGGTAAAATTTCTAATTTTCTAGGACTGATTTCAAAAGTTGCATTTTTCTTTTTGGAAATTCCCTTGGTTAAATACCCATTAATTACAACCTCTTTTAAATGCAAACTCTCTTCAGCTATTGTACTCTTTTTAAGAAATATATAACGATCATCAAGCCTCTCAAAATCAATTTTGATTAAAGCTGATATTTCGTTTAGCAGCTCATCAAGTGTTCGTTTTTTTTGGATTAATGTAATTGTTTGTGTGTCAATTAAGTTATCTTGGTATGAAAATTTAACATTGTATGTTTCTTCTATAAACATTAATACCGTAGCTATCTTAGCTTCACTAAACTCTACAGAAAAAACAGCTTCCTCTTGAGAGAAAACTGTGAAGGGTATGAACCATATAAAACAAAATCGGAATAGTAATTTCATTAATTATTTTCCAATAAAATTATATTTGCTGTTGTCATTTTATATTTAATGTTAGTAGCCTTAAATACTGTCGCTAACGCAATTTCAAGGTTCTTATTGTTAAAACTTCCCGTGTAAATAACAGATTCATCTATTAAACTTCTATCAAAACGAACATCGTATTGATTTTCTAAAGCATTTATAACATATTTAAGAGGAATACTTTTAAAGGTACTTTCTCCCAAAATCCAACTTGGAGCTTGTTGTTTTACCTGATGATCTTCAATAATTTCACCATTTAGCACTCTAACTGAATTTCCGGGTAAAAGAATAACACTACTAATATTGTTTTTTACACTCACTTTCCCTTCATAACAAACTACTTCAAAAAAATTATCTCGTGATATTACGTTAAACTGTGTTCCTAATACTGTTACAGAACCATTTTTTGTTTTTACCGTAAAGGTGCTTCCTTTTTGAACTTTAAAATAAGCTTCACCTTTTAATGTAACTTCTCTTTCTTTTTTCCAAGTTCTTTTATTATAGCTTATTTCTGATTTTGAATTCAAAATTACCTCAGAACCATCTAATAACGCAACATTTTTATGCTCACCTGTACTAGTGTTTAATAAAACTGTATTATTCCCCAGTAAACTGTATAAACCTACAAATAAAACAATAGAAGCTGCAATAGATGTAACCCAACTCACATATAATTTTCGAACCCTGGCTTTTGATTTATACTTAATTTTCTCTTGAATTTTTTTAAATGAATGATCTAACGGTGCTTCTAATTTTTCATAAAGATGAATTCCTTTTTCAAGTTCCATATAGGCCTTAAAATCTTCTTCAGAAACATATTTCTTAAGTTCTTCAGCAGAAATTTCTCCTTCACTCCAAGCTGCTAAAAAATTTTCACTATCGTTATGTCCTTTGTTTTCTTTCATCTTTTCTGTTATTAAGACAACTGTAAAGCAATAAACCCTACTTTTTTTAAAAATAAATTAAATGTTTCCTATTTTATTTCTTAGTTCTTTTAAAGCTCCATGCATTCTTTTTTCAACCGCTTTAACCGACAATCCTAACATTTCTGCAATTTCCTTATATTTTTTCTTTTCTATTTTGCTTAATAAAAAAACTTCTCGTTGCCTTTCAGATAATGCTGCAATTGCCCTTTCTAATTTAAGTTGAAACTCTTTTTCTAACAATAAAAATTCAGGGGATTCATAAGTACTTTCATTAACTTTTAGCTGTTGATGTTCACGAACTATTTTTTCATGCTTCTTAATATTTAAAAATAAATTATTACCTACTGTAAATAAATAACTCTTAACCTTGTTATAATTAACACTTGAACAGTTATCCCAAAGTTTTACAAAAGTATCTTGCATTATATCTTCACAGGATTCCAAATCTCCAAACTTAAAGTATAAAAACCTTTTTAAATCTTTTGAATAGGCTCTAAAAACTTTTTCAAAAATTATAGGATTACAAATGTTATTTAAGTCTTTAGACATGCTCATATTTTAATAAAGATTTTCAAAAATAACAAAAAAAGTAGGGTTTTTTATCTTTCAGTTGTTTTATGTATGATTAATCGAAATATCACAAATAATAATATAACCAAATCTAAAAAAATGAAAAACGCCAAATTCACCTTATTCACTATGCTATTAGCCTTAACAATAGCATCTTGCACAAATAATCAAGGAATTGAAGATGAACAGCTATACCAAGAACAATCAATAACTAGTGATCTAGCAAAAAATATAACAAATTCTTTAAAATCTAAAATAAACCAACAAAGTTCAAACGAAATTAACTCTTCTAATGTAGACAAAGCAATGGAGTTTGACTTTGGATTTCGATTTACATACCCTATTACACTATTATATAATAACGGAAGCGAAGTATTAGTATCAAACATAAGTGATTTAACAAGTGTAATTACAGCAACTACAACAAGCTTATACATAAATGGTATTTCTTTTCCTTTTGAAGTATCAAAAGATGAAAGTATACAAACTGTAAATAATGAAGCTGAATTTGCAACGTTAGTGAATAGTTATGATACTGATAATGATGGTACCCCAAACTACATAGACGATGATGATGATGGTGATGGAATTATGGATACTAGTGAAGATATTGATGGTGACGGAAACCCTATAAATGATGATACAGATAATGATGGAATTCCTAACTATATAGATACTGACTCTGATAATGATGGCATGTCTGACGCAAGTGAAGATGCAAACGGTGATGGTGATGCAACAAATGATGATACTGATAACGATGGAATCCCTAATTATTTAGATACTGATTCTGATAATGATGGGATACCTGATGCAAGTGAAGATGCAAATGGTGATGGAGATGCTAACAATGATGATGCTGATAATGATGGAATTCCTAATTATTTAGATACTGACTCTGATAACGATGGTGTATCAGATAGTAATGAAGATGCAAACGGTGATGGTGATGCTTCAAATGATGATTCTGACAACGATGGAATTCCTAATTATTTAGATACTGATTCTGATAATGATGGAACGCCAGATGGTGAAGACTCTGATAATAATGGAAACAATGGTAACGGAGGAAACGATGACAATGGAAGCAATGACAACGGAGACAACAATGATAACGGAGGAAATGATGACAATGGAAGCAATGACAATGGAGACAACAATGATAACGGAGGAAATGATGACAATGGAAGCAATGACAACGGAGACAACAATGACAACGGAGGAAACGATGACAATGGAAGCAATGATAACGGAGACAACAATGACAACGGAGGAAACGATGACAATGGAAGCAATGATAACGGAGACAATAATGATAACGGAGGAAACGATGACAATGGAAGCAATGACAATGGAGACAACAATGATAACGGAGGAAATGATGACAACGGAGACAACAATGACAACGGAGACAACAATGACAACGGAGGAAACGATGACAATGGAAGCAATGATAACGGAGACAATAATGATAACGGAGGAAACGATGACAATGGAAGCAATGACAATGGAGACAACAATGATAACGGAG
>JAMOMG010000307.1 GCA_027068695.1 Flavobacteriaceae bacterium | reverse complement strand
AGTAAAAGAGCCACCACTAACCCAATAAATATTAAAAACATAAAGGCAGCTCCAATAATACCCCAATTCCAGTTAAATAATGCAATGTTGTTTATCAAATTCATAATAAAAAAGTTTTAAAACAAATATAACGAGTAGGTTAGACATTTTTTATGATATCTATCATTCTTGAACTTTTGTTACAATAAACGAAATAAAACACCTACTTTTGCAGCTTCTAAAAAATAAGAAAATGCAATCTATCAGAAACATAGCAATTATAGCCCACGTTGACCACGGAAAAACTACTTTGGTTGATAAAATTATTGACCAAGCTCATATATTAGATGAGCGTAAAGTTAGAACAGATTTATTATTAGATAATAATGACCTGGAACGAGAACGAGGGATAACTATTCTATCTAAAAATGTTTCTATTATTTATAAAAATGTAAAAATTAATATTATAGATACTCCTGGTCACGCAGATTTTGGAGGAGAAGTAGAACGGGTGTTGAAAATGGCTGACGGTGTGTTATTATTAGTTGATGCTTTTGAAGGTCCCATGCCTCAAACTCGTTTTGTTTTAGGCAAAGCGTTAGAACTAGGGTTAAAACCAATTGTAGTAGTAAATAAAGTAGATAAACCTAACTGTACTCCAGATATTGTTCATGAAAAAGTATTTGATTTAATGTTTGCCCTAGATGCCACTGAAGATCAACTGGATTTTGATACTATTTATGGTTCCGCTAAACATGGGTGGATGAATACTGATTGGAAAAATGAAACAGATAATATTATTCCTTTGTTAGATTCAATTTTAGAAAACATACCAGAAGCTCCTTACTTTGAAGGAACTCCTCAAATGCAAATTACTTCGCTAGATTTTACATCTTTTGTTGGTCGTATTGCTATTGGACGTGTTTTTAGAGGTGATTTAATTGAGGGGAAAGATTATATGTTATGTAAATCTGATGGAACTTTTAAAAAAGTTCGAATTAAAGAACTGCATACTTTTGAAGGATTAGGAAAGGATAGAACAAAAAAAGTTAGAAGTGGAGATATTTGCGCTATAACTGGAATTGAAGGATTTGAAATAGGTGATACTATCTCAGATTTAGAAAATCCGGAGCCATTAAAAAGACTAAAAGTTGATGAACCTACAATGAGTATGCTGTTCACAATTAATAACTCTCCTTTTTACGG
>JAMOMG010000306.1 GCA_027068695.1 Flavobacteriaceae bacterium | reverse complement strand
ATTTGTATATCCGTAATTACCCATAACCTGTTATATTAGCAATTACAAGTCTATCAAATATTCTTTCTCCAAAGTACCTTCTATTGAGTTTATACACAAACTCATTTAGATACAATTGTAAATATTTTTTCTTTATTTTATGGTAATTTCCTACAAAATTTCGTTTTGCATTACTAATTGCAATATGCACCCACTTCAAGGTTTCTTTAGTTGTTTGCTCATTTGATTTTTCTGTAATATGAATCTCAACATAATCAGCAATGTTAACATATGAGGTGCTTTTATCTGTAAAGACGATAGTTTGCTCATCATCAATTGCCTTTTCAAAAATCTTATCTGTACCGTCTGCTTTATGATCTTCTAATACTTTTGCTTTAAAATAACGGCATTGCCTTTCTACTTTTCCTGTTTCTATATCCTCAAGAATCGTGCTTTCTGCCATAATCACAACATTTGATTTGGTTTTACTTCCTCGACCTGATTTTTGTGTCTTGTGCTCATATTCAGAGGCTTCAATAGTAAAATAACCTTCGTCCATTTCTATCATTCCTTCCAAAGTATACCTATCATCTCGTTGCCCCATAGCTTTGCGTAATTTATGAACCATTGCCCAAACTGGTTCATATCTCTTTAAGCCTAACTGACGTTGTATTTCCTTACTTGAAAAACCTTTCTTTGTTGCTGTCAATAAAAACATTGTTTTATACCAAATTAAAAACGACAAATTCGAACTCTGCATGATTGTCCCGCTTCGCAATGAAGTACGACTTCTGCACTTTTTACATTCATAACTCCATTGACTTTTTATCCAATAATGATTATCGTGACCGCATCTTCTACAGATTACACCAATCTTGTCTCGTTCTTCTTTAAAATGAGTACGGCAAGATTCTTCACTATCAAAATTTGCTGTAAAACTAAATATATTCATATCTTTATTTTCTCTAAAGATAAGCATTAATTATCAATTATTAGTGTTTGCGGATATACAATTAAAAGAATTAAATAATAGAAAAGATATTTACAATAGTTTAAAATATTTTACTCTAAAATATGACAATGAAAGGTTACAAACAAACCTTCAACTCTTAAAAGGTAATGCTGCATCCCTAAAGTTGTATCTAGAAAGTCAAAGAGATTCTTTGGTGTTTAGTTTTCGACTCAAAAACATTTCTCCTGTTAAAAAAATGTAC
>JAMOMG010000305.1 GCA_027068695.1 Flavobacteriaceae bacterium | reverse complement strand
AGTATCAGATATGCCTTAAATGTCACTCTTATTGGGCATTGGGTGATGCACCAAATGGTGTATCTTCACATTTTTTATTGAGTGAGGGGATCAATGCGACGGATCAAGCTTGGGAGTTTAATCCAAACAATCGCTCAGCTCACCCTGTTGTAATGCCTCTAAACCAAATGACAGGAAACTATGAACCAAAATCACTAGATGTCTCACAGATGAAACCACCTTGGACAAATGTTGGAAATCAGACAATGTACTGTTCAGATTGTCATGGAGCTGATAATGAAATAGGCGGAGATCCAAAAGGACCTCATGGTTCAAATCATAAATTTATGTTAAAAGGTGACAATAACTATTGGCCATTAAAACCAGATGGCACATATTATACAGTATTTAATGATGTAGGTTTTAATAAGAATGATATAAATGATGGACTGTTTTGTAAAAATTGTCATAATTTGTATGTTGATAATGCGGGAGCTAGTTCACATAGAATACCTTTTGGAGGCATGGATGGTCCTTGTGTAAATTGCCATATCGCAGTTCCTCATGGTTCTCCTGTCTCTAATTTACTAGGTTATAGAACTTTTCCAGAGCCGTATAACTATAGAGATGAAACAACTGGTGAACTTATGTTAAAAATAGATGGATTCAAAAAAATTGGAGCTACTTATCGTTCAATAGATGTTAAGAAGGTTTATTCTACTCATCCAAGTTGTAATGGAGGGGGATCTCATGCAGCATTTTGCCATGCTACTGATACGGGTGGATATGATAGTTATCCATAATTCATGAGAGTATTTAAAAACTTATGGTTACTTTTTTTTATCTCAATTTGTCTAGTACCTTTTTTGAAAGCAGAAGATGAAAAAGATATAAAAAAGGTAATTATAAGTTATAATCAAGGCATTATTAAAGCTTCAAAAACGAGTAAAACAGATCATATGAGAGATTATGCCAAAGATGATATAGTCAAGAAATTTCACCTTTGGATAAAATCTTGGCATGATAATAATCTTTTTATGGATGCAAAAATCATAGATATAGATTTTAAAAATATTGATATAAAAAATGATAGAGCAATTGTTGTTACAGATGAGAAGTGGGTTTATAAATATATAGACATAAAGGTTAGAAAAGAGGTTCATAAAAAGACAAATATCTCTTACACTATAAAATATATTTTAGTAAAAAGTAGCAATAAAT
>JAMOMG010000304.1 GCA_027068695.1 Flavobacteriaceae bacterium | reverse complement strand
AATAGTGCGTCTGATAAATCTTGTTGTCGTAAATTCTTCCAAGCCATAGTATTTTAACTGTTTGTTCTTACTATATATTATAACATTTTTTTAAGCAGTATTTGGAAAAGTTATGCAAAGGTCTCTAATATTATTAACTAGTACGTTTAAATTTGGAAAGTGGTGACAATTAAAAAATATTTATAGTGTGATTGCTGATAAGCGCAGAATTATGAGGAAGCTTGTAAGGTGGGCTTGCCCACCAGTAGTGTTATTTAATTTTCTATAGTGTGTATATTTGAAGTTGAACTTCATTTATGTGCGCTTTTATTAAATAGAGCTTTTTAAAATGTGTATAAAGGTGAGAAAATAGGCACAAGTTAAAAGCTAGGAGCTTGTCCTAGAAGTTTGAATTTGTAGTTACGACCCAGTTAATTGTTAATTAATGCATTTATGTACATATAACACGATAATTTCGCAAAATAGAGCGAACAATTCGTGCTTTTAATCAGAAAAGGGCTGTGATATGATAAAAATCACGAAAATTAACAAAATTAAACACAAAAACACAATAATATATGCCACTAATGCACATATAATAAGTTGTTAGGCCTGTTTTTCAAAATGAAATATTCGCAAATATTTAAATTAATCGTTGATGGAGACATTTCTTCAATTAGAGAAGAGATCAGTAATGGCTTCAAGGTTAATGAAGTAGATCAATATGGCTTCTCTTTACTTCATAGAGCATGTGCAAATAATAAAATTGATATTGTTCGTTTATTCTTAGATTCAGGGTCTTTAGTAAATATTACTGCTACCGATGACTGGAACCCTTTACATTTGGCTGCCGTAAGTGGTTCCATAGAGTCTGTGGCATTACTTGCAAAGGCATCTATAGACATGGATGCAAAAGATAAAAATGGTTGTACTGCCTTACATCTTTCTGTTACAAGTAGAAATCCAGCTTTATCTAAAGAATTAATTAAATACGGTTGCAGCAAAGACATTCTCAACAATTTTGGTCATACCCCTCTTGAATACGCTAAGGACAAAGGCCGTGAACAATTTTATGCGATCTTAGGCTAGATACAACACAGGCCTAACGGTTAAGGTTAGATTGTGTGAGGCACGAGCCACAATCTGAACCGTTTGTTGGACAAGCCCGACTTTTTTGATTGGTTTTTGGTATAGAAAATAGCTTTTTGGATTTAGAGCTGGTTGCTGCTAA
>JAMOMG010000303.1 GCA_027068695.1 Flavobacteriaceae bacterium | reverse complement strand
ACAACATGAGCAGTAAGTTCTCTCTTTATTTGCAGGGAGAAATTAAATATTCAAAAAGTTGGTTTAAACAGGACGATAAAAATTACAATACTTCAACAGACAATAATTTATTTATAGGAATACGACCTGGGATAAATTATTTTTTAAACAAAAATTTTGCATTAGAAGCAAGTATTGGTTCTCTTGGTTATTCTAAATCAAAAATTATAGGTTATACCTCTGAAGAACTTAAACGAGAGTCCTTTAGTTTATCTTTAAATTCGTCGAATATGTTTTTTGGTTTATCCTATTATTTCTGAAAAGTAAAGTTGATAAATCTTTAGAAAGCACAAAAAATCAGGAATCAAGAAGGGTAATTCAATTGTATTTTACGTGAATTCAACATAATAATTCACTTTAATTGCTTAGAGTTAATATTTTAAATATAAAATTAAAACACTTATGTCACCTTGAGCGCGGTCGAAAGGTTTTTTTAAATAGGGTTTCGACTGCGCTCAACCTGACAAGTGTGGATAATCCATGCAATTTTCTTTAGTATCTACATTCTTTAAGTCGAACTCATGTTATTTAAGGCTACAGTTGAAGCAAAAGTAACTTTCCAAATCAAGGTTGTATAAAACAGAAATGGTTATAATTGAAAGAAGAATAACTAAAAACAGTATTTTTAATAACACCTTTTTATAAAAGAGATAAGGGAAGCTGTCACTTCTTTTCTGTTTTCAATGTAACTCATATGTCCATCAGGAAATTCAATTACATTTACTTTAGTGTTTTTAGTTTGTTTAATTAAACTAGCATAATCTAGAGCAGGATCTTGTTTCCCAATAATCAGTTGAATGGGGAAAAGGTTATTTTTATACAATGAAGTGTAATTTTTTCTAATTTTCATCCCTTCTAAAGAAGCTACAATTCCTTGAGGTGACATTTTTAAAGCGTCTTTAGTTATTTGTTGTATTTCTGAAGTAAAAATTTTGCTGTTTTCTTTTGAAAAAAGCATTGGAATTGCAATTTTTACGAAGGTTTTATGGTTTTGCTTAACAGCTTCAATTGCTCTATTTCTGTTTTGTTTTTTTTCTTTAGTATCGGGTAATGCAGTTGAATTCATTAAGCAGAGTCCTTTTACATTTTTTGGATATAAGTGAGCAAAAGCCAAAGACACATAACCACCCATACTATGCCCAACTAAAATATATTTTCTAAGATGTAAATAAGTTA
>JAMOMG010000302.1 GCA_027068695.1 Flavobacteriaceae bacterium | reverse complement strand
ACTTTTTCTTTAAAATGTTCCGTTATGCTATTTGCTTTTATAACAAATAACCCTATTATGCCTATTAAAAAAAGGACTAAAGAAATACTAATAATCACTGATAAATATGATGATTGTAATCTTCTTTTCTGATATTTTTCAAAAGATTTATCCAACAATAATTTTATTTAAGAGTTTGCAATATACAAATAGTTGTTGAATGATTTATTTGTTTATTTGTTAAATAATAGCACCCTTAATTTTATGTGCGTTACCCACGGGTCGGGCTTTCACTACTCGCTTTTTAAATTACTAAATGCAATTTAAAAGAGCTCAAACAAACCGTTTAATCCCTAACGCAAACTTACAGTCATTATTAATTTTTACGTTATTAAATTTCACAAGTAACTAACATCCGATTCTTATAATTTAACTTACTTCCTGACACAACTCTATCAATACGCCATTTGTAGATTTTGGGTGTAAAAATACTACTAATTTATTGTCAGCTCCTTTTTTAGGAACTTCATTTAACACCACAAACCCTTCTTTTTTTAATCGTTCTACTTCACTTAAAATATCATCAACTGCAAATGCAATATGATGTACGCCTTCACCTTTTTTGGTTATAAATTTTGAAATAGGACTATTCTCTGAAGTTCCTTCTAACAGTTCAATTTTATTTGGGCCAATTTCAAAAAAAGAAGTTTTTACACCTTCACTTTTAACCTCTTCAATTTTATAATGAGGCTTTCCAAAAAGACTTGCAAAAAGTATGTTTGCTTTTTCTAAATCTTTAACTGCAATACCTATATGTTCTATTTTTTTCATCTTTGAATTAATTAGCAAAACAAATTTACTGAATTTTAGATTTAAAATATCCTTAAACATTACTTTGCCTAAAATTTCGATTAAAAATCTAACAATCCTAAAACAAAATAATATTTATGTACTTTTAACTATTATCTTTGCAAAATGGAAACAAACAGACAAAAAAAAATAGCAAGTGTTTTACAAAAAGACTTAGCTGATGTTTTGCAGCATGCTGCACAAGACGGAATGAGAGGGGTTATTATTTCTGTTACCAAAGTTCAAGTTACTTCAGATTTATCACAAGCAAAAGTTTATATCAGCGTTTTCCCTCAGTTAAAAAGAGAAATTATTTTAAAAGGAGTTCAAGAAAATACTTCAACCATAAGGTATGAAATGGCTAAACGTACTCGTCATCAATTAAGGCGTATGCCTGAACTTTCTTTCTATATTGATGATAGCTTAGATTATATTGAAGATATTGATAATGCCTTACAAGGTAAAAAAGGAAATCCAATTAAAAACCCTGAACTTTTAGATAAACGCCAAAAACGTTAATTTGAATTTTCCTTTATACATAGCTAAGCGATATTTATTCTCAAAAAGTAGCAATAATACTATAAATATAATTACTTTCATTGCTGCTATTGGTGTTATCGTTGGAACATTAGCACTGTTTATTGTACTCTCAGGATTTTCAGGATTAAGATCTTTTAGTTCTGGGTTCTTAAAAACATCCGATCCTGATATAAAAATTACTTCTATTAAAGGAAAATCGTACTATTTTGACACAAACATTCAAAAAATATTAAAAAGCCAAAAAGGAATTGTTTCTTATTCAAAAGTTATTGAAGAGCGTGCTTTTTTTGAATACAATAAAAAAACACATATTGCATATATAAAAGGTGTTGATACAAATTATGTAAATGTGAGCAGTATAGATACTACTGTATATCTTGGTACTTGGCTAGACTCTAAAATACCTTTAGGTGTTGTAGTTGGAAATGGAATTTCAAATACACTTTCAGTTGGGGTTTTTGATTTTATTGAACCTTTAAAAATTTATGTTCCCAAACCTGGTAAAGGCTATATAACCAATCCAAAAAATGCTTTTAACAAAATAAATACACAACCTATTGGTATTTTTGCATTGACAGATGAACTCGATAAAAAATTTACATTTGTTTCTTTAGAACTGGCACAAGAATTATTGAATTATTCACCACAACAAATTTCAGCCATTGAAATAAAAGTCCGAAATTTAGATAAACGACCTGAAGTTATAGCACAACTCAAAAATAAGTTTGGCAGTAATTTCAAAATCCAAACCCGAGAGCAATTAAATGCCGTTTTTTATAAAATGTTAAATACTGAGAATTTAGTATCCTATTTAATTTTTACATTAATTTTAATTATCGCTTTATTCAATGTTATTGGGGCAATAATTATGATGATTTTAGACAAAAAAGACAACCTTAAAACATTGTACAGTATTGGAGCCACCATAAAAGAAATTAAACAAGTGTTTATACTACAAGGTTTTATGCTCTCTTTATTTGGATTGTTTATAGGGCTATCGGCTGGAATTATTTTAGTACTACTTCAAAAAAAATATCAACTATTTATGATAACACAACATTTAGCTTATCCTGTTGAGTTAACACTCTCAAACATAGTTACTGTAATTGTAACCATACTTATATTAGGATTTCTGGCTTCTAAAATTGCAAGCAGTAGAATTTCTAAAAAATTAGTTGAATAAAATTTTAAGAACTTGTTTTTAAAACAAAAAATTAAGAAAATTTCTGCAAAACCTCATCAAAAACATTGTACACATCTTGGGCTGAATCCGAAGTTACCATCTTTAAACGGTACTCTTTAAAATGTGGAATACCTTTAAAATAATTTGTATAATGGCGACGTGTTTCCATAACACCAACTATTTCTACACCTTTCCAGTCTATTTCCATTTGTAAATGCCTGCGAGCCATTTCAACACGTTCGGCAATTGTAATTTCAGGTAAATGTGTACCTGTTTCAAAAAAATGTTTTACCTGTTTAAAAAACCAAGGGTTTCCAATACTTGCACGTCCTATCATAGCTCCATCTAAACCATATTTATCACGCATTTCAACCGCTTTTTCAGGTGTATTTACATCGCCATTTCCAAAAATAGGAATATGCATTCTTGAATTATTCTTGACTGCTGCAATTGGAGCCCAGTTTGCTTTGCCTTTATACATTTGTGCACGTGTACGACCGTGTATTGAAATTGCTGCACAACCTACATCTTGTAAACGTTCAGCCACTTCAACAATTTGTATAGAACTCTCATCCCAACCCAATCTGGTTTTCACTGTTATTGGTAAATTAGTGTGCTTTACCATAGCTTCAGTCAATTCAACCATCAAGTCAATATCTTTCAAAATTCCAGCTCCAGCTCCTTTACTTACTACTTTTTTTACTGGACATCCAAAATTTATATCAATAATATCTGGTTCAGACTCTTCAACAATTTCCACAGTTCGCAACATTGATTCTAAATTAGCTCCAAAAATCTGAATTCCAACCGGACGTTCTTTTTCGTATATATCTAGTTTTTTTTTGCTTTTTGCAGCATCGCGTATTAATCCTTCCGAAGAAATAAATTCAGTATAAACAACATCAGCTCCTTGCTCTTTACACAATGCTCTAAACGGAGGGTCGCTCACATCTTCCATTGGTGCTAACAACAACGGAAAGCTGTTTAATTTTATATTTCCAATTTTTACCAAATCATAATTTTAAGTGTGCAAATTTACTAATTATTTTATCATACTTAAACCTAACAGGTTTTGAAAACCTGTTAGGTTTGTTTTTACATAAACAAAATTTCTATACCATACCTGTACAAACAGGTACCTGTCAATAATCTCAAACTAGGATTTTCAGCCTACGCAGGAGTAAACTGTGCTTAAAAACTAATATTTAACTGATAATTTTCAATTCATTCTTAAAATTGTATTTTTGGCTCAACAATAATTTAAATTATGAAATTCAACATAACATTCATATTCGTTGCTTTATTATTTATTGGTTGTAAATCTCCTAACAAACAGACTGGGCAAGATGCAAAATCAGGAGCAACAAAAATTGTAAATAAACTTCATTACTCAAAAGAAAAACATTTAAAAAATGTAAAACAATTAACTTTTGGTGGTGATAATGCTGAAGCTTATTGGAATTCTGATGGTTCTAAATTAGTTTTTCAGGCAAATAACAAAGCTTGGGGTTTACAATGTGATCAAATTTATATTATGAATGCTTCAAAACAGTTGGATAGTACAGAAATTCCTCAATTAATCAGTACTGGAAAAGGCAGAACTACATGTAGTTATTTTTTACCAGGAGATTCTACTATTGTTTATTCATCTACTCATTTAGTGAGTGCTGATTGCCCTCCTGTTCCAAAAAAAGAAGATTATGGGAATAAATATATTTGGCCCGTTTATAAAAGTTACGATATTTTTATTGCAGATATTAAAGGAAATCAATTAAAACAACTCACTTTTGAGGATGGGTATGATGCTGAACCTACTGTTTCTCCTAAAGGAGATAAAATTGTTTTTACCTCAACTAGAAGTGGAGACTTAGAATTGTACACTATGAATATTGACGGTACAGACGTAAAACAAATTACATTTGAACTTGGTTATGATGGTGGTGCTTTCTTTTCGCCAGACGGGACTAAATTAATATTCCGTTCTTCACGACCAAAAACAGCAACTGAGATTAAAGAATATAAAGATCTATTAGCTCAAGGGCTGGTACAACCAACAAATATGGAATTATATATATGTAATATTGATGGAAGCGACCTAACTAAAATCACCAATTTAGGGAATGCCAATTGGGCTCCTTTCTTTCATCCTTCTGGGCAAAAAATTATTTTCTCATCAAACCACAAAAGCAAACACAGTTTTAATTTATTTATGATTAACATTGATGGAACTGGTCTAGAACAAATTACTTATGATAACGTTTTTGATGCTTTTCCTATGTTTTCACCCGATGGAACTAAATTGATTTTCTCTTCAAACAGAAACAATAATGGAACACACGATACCAATTTATTTGTTGCCGATTGGGTAGAGTAACAAACATTTAATAATAACGTAATTTCAAACGCTTAATTCGTTATATTTGCGCAAATATTGTAGACAGGAACACGAAGTATGAAAAACATTAGAAATTTTTGCATAATTGCACACATTGATCACGGGAAAAGCACACTTGCCGATAGATTATTAAGTTTTACAGGAACCACTACAGTGCGTGAAGAACAAGCTCAATTACTCGATAATATGGATTTGGAGCGTGAGCGTGGTATTACCATAAAAAGTCATGCCATTCAAATGGATTATATTTTTGAAGGCGAAAAGTATGTGCTAAATTTAATTGATACTCCGGGTCATGTAGATTTTTCATACGAAGTTTCAAGATCTATTGCTGCCTGTGAAGGAGCATTATTAATTGTTGATGCTGCTCAAAGTATACAAGCACAAACCATTTCAAATTTATACTTGGCTTTAGAAAATGATTTAGAAATTATTCCTGTTCTAAACAAAGTTGATTTACCTGGTGCAAACCCAGAAGAAGTTACTGATGATATTGTTGATTTATTAGGTTGCAAACCTGAGGAAGTAATTCATGCAAGTGGTAAAACAGGTTTTGGAGTTGAAAATATTTTAAAGGCTATTATTGAAAAAGTTCCCGCTCCAAAAGGTGATGTAAATGCACCATTACAAGCCTTAATTTTTGATTCTGTTTACAATTCTTACCGAGGTATTGAAACCTATTTTAGGGTTATGAATGGTGAAATAAAGAAGGGTGAGCGAGTAAAATTTATGGCTACAGGTAAAGAATATAATGCTGATGAAGTAGGTACTCTAAAACTTACTCAAGTTCCTAAACAAAGTATAAAAGCTGGTGATGTAGGTTATTTAATAACGGGTGTTAAAACTGCAAGTGAAATAAAAGTTGGAGATACCATAACAGATGCAATAAATCCAACTCAAAATAGTATTGATGGGTTTGAAGATGTAAAACCTATGGTATTTGCAGGTATTTACCCTGTAGATAATGACGACTATGAAGAACTTCGTAATTCTATGGAAAAATTGAAGTTAAACGATGCCTCCTTAGTTTTTATTCCTGAAAGTTCTGCTGCCTTAGGATTTGGATTTAGATGTGGTTTTTTAGGAATGCTTCATTTAGAAATTATTCAAGAACGATTAGAACGTGAATTTGATATGACTGTTATTACCACAGTACCAAACGTATCCTATCATGCATTTACAAACAAGCATCCTAATACAGTACTTTTAGTTAATAACCCTTCCGATTTACCTGAGCCTTCAAAATTAAATAGAGTTGAAGAACCATTTATAAAAGCGACTATTATTACCAAATCTGATTTTGTTGGGCCAGTAATGAACCTATGTATTGAAAAACGAGGGCAAATTACCAATCAAACATATTTAACACCTGAACGAGTTGAATTAACTTTTGATATGCCTTTAGCTGAAATTGTTT
>JAMOMG010000301.1 GCA_027068695.1 Flavobacteriaceae bacterium | reverse complement strand
GTAGCAATGAGTACAGGAGCCTTATTTGCTTCACTCATTGAACCTCTTTTTTTTAAAAGAAGACTCAATTATTTGGAATTATTTTTTGGTTTATTGGTAATAATAGGTTTGTACATTATTTTTAATGTAGAAAAGCAATACACATTAGGGATAATTTATGCCCTAATTGCCTCATTTTTATCTGCCTTATTTACTGTTTTAAACGGACTATATGTAAAGAAACACGAAGCTGAAGTAATCACGTTCTATCAGTTATTTTTTGGCGTTGTATTTATAACCATATACATTTTACTTTCAAGTACATTTACAATTCAAGATTTCTCTTTAAATATTTTAGATCTTGTTTATCTATTCATTTTAAGTAGTATTTGTACAGCCTATGCCTTTGTAGTTTCAGTTAAAATAATGAAATTTTTAACACCATACACCGTAATGCTAACTGTTAATTTAGAGCCTGTCTATGGGATTATATTAGCCGTATTAATATTTGGAGATAAAGAAAAGATGAACCCACAATTTTACATTGGCGCCTTATTGATTATAGTTACTGTTATTGTTAATGGAGCCTTAAAAAATAAAAAAAGCACTTAACATACTTTCAAAATTTATAAGTTCATTATATTTGTAATCACATCCAAACTTAAAAATATGGAATATCTTGATTTTGAATTACCAATAAAAGAGTTAGAAGAACAACTTAACAAATGTGAGTTGATTGGTAAAGAAAGTGATGTTGATATGACTGAAAGTTGTAAAAACATCGAAATAAAATTATTAAAAACAAAAAAAGAAATTTATAAAAATTTAACTGCTTGGCAAAGAGTTCAATTGTCTCGCCACCCAAACAGGCCATATACTTTAGATCATATTAATTCCCTTGCTGGTGACACTTTCATGGAACTACATGGAGATAGAACCGTAAAAGATGACAAAGCAATGGTTGGTGGTTTAGGTAAAATTGGAGACCAATCATTTATGTTTATTGGCCAGCAAAAAGGGTATAATACCAAAACCCGTCAATATAGAAATTTTGGTATGTCTAACCCAGAAGGATACAGAAAAGCGCTACGCTTAATGAAAATGGCTGAAAAATTTAGCATTCCAGTTGTAACATTATTAGATACACCCGGAGCCTATCCTGGTTTAGAAGCAGAAGAACGTGGGCAAGGAGAGGCTATTGCCCGTAACATCTTAGAAATGACAAAGTTAAAAACACCTATTATTACCATTGTAATTGGTGAAGGCGCTTCAGGAGGAGCTTTGGGTATTGGGGTTGGTGATAAAGTATATATGATGGAGAATACTTGGTATTCTGTTATTTCTCCCGAATCTTGCTCGTCTATTTTATGGAGAAGTTGGGAACATAAAGAAGAAGCAGCTGAAGCTCTTAAATTAACAGCCGAAGATATGAAAAAACAAAAATTAATTGATGGCATTATTAAAGAACCTTTAGGCGGAGCACATTACAATCGTGAAAAAGCATTTAAAGAAGTTGAAAAAACCATCTTAAAAGCATATAAAGAGCTAAAAGAGTTAACGCCAAAAGAATTGGTAAAACAACGGATGGATAAATATGCCAATATGGGCGTTTTTAAAGGATAAAAAATTAAATCAAGCCTCTCTTATCGAGAGGTTTTTTTATTAATTTTACAAATATGTATATTCTATCTTCCAAACAACTAGCAAAAGTTGACAAGGCAACTATTAAAAATAAGGCCATAACTTCTATTGATTTAATGGAACATGCTGCTACACTTTGTTTTCAATGGCTTCACACTCGTTTACAAGGTCAAAATATTAAAATTCACGTATTCTGCGGTATAGGAAATAATGGTGGTGATGGTTTGGTAATTGCACGGCATTTATTTCAACACGGATATAATGTTAATTGCTATATTGTTAATTTTAGTGATAAAAGAACTGATGAATTTTTAACTAATTATGATAGACTTAAAGAAATTGGCGAATGGCCAGCCGTTATAAATAATGAAAATAATTTTCCAAAAATTTCTTTTGAAGATATTGTTGTTGATGCCATTTTTGGAAATGGACTAACAAGAAGCCCAGAAGGGTTTACTAAAAAATTAATTCAATACATCAATAATACAAAAGTATTTACACTTGCAATTGATGTACCTTCAGGTTTGTTTGGTGATAAATCTGTTACCAAAAAAGATTCCGTTTTAAAAGCAGGTCATACACTTTCTTTTCAGACACCAAAACTGGCATTTTTATTACCCGAAAACAAGGAGTTTATCAATACTTGGGAAATAATTGATATAGGTTTAGATGAAGAATACATAAATAGCTTACAACCAAAAATTAATTTTACTACAAAAAGTGAAATCATACCATTGTATAAACCTAAAAATAAATGGTCTCATAAAGGTACTTTTGGTCATTCTCTTATAATTGGTGGTAGTTTTGGCAAAATTGGAGCTGTTACCTTGACTTCAAAGGCTGCTCTTAAAATTGGCAGTGGACTAGTTTCTGCCTATGTGCCAAAATGTGGGTATAATATTATTCAAATCTCAATACCTGAAGTAATGGTTGAAGTTGATGATGATAAAATTTTAGCATATTATAACTTCAAAACTAAGGCAACAGTGATTGGTATTGGAACAGGTATGGGAACCGCTGAAAAGACTGCTCTAGGGTTTGAAAAATTTATCAAAGAAAACAAACTACCTTTAGTTATTGATGCTGATGCAATTAATTTATTAGCTCAGAACAAATCATTACTTAAATACTTACCAAAGAATTCAATTTTAACTCCACATCCAAAAGAATTAGAACGGCTTATTGGAACTTGGAAAAATGACTATGAAAAACTAACAATTGCCAAACAGTTTTCTAAAGATAACAATGTAATTTTAGTTATAAAAGGTACTTATACCATTATAATTGATAATGAATTTATATATTTTAACTCAACAGGAAACCCTGCACTTGCTACTGCAGGAAGTGGAGATGTTTTAACTGGAATAATTACAGGATTAATTGCTCAGAGTTACGAACCTAAACAAGCTGCGATATTTGGTGTATACTTACATGGTAAAACCGCAGACATTGCAATTCAAGAAACAGGTTATGAAACATTTACCGCCAGTTCAATATTAGAGTATTTACCTGATGCAATTTTAGATTTGTTCAATCAAGAACAAATTAAAGGTGTTGAAAATGAAGAGAGTAAATCTACAACATAAAATAATTGATATTTAAAATAAAAAAAGTGCTTCTTAAGCACTTTTTTTATTCATTTTCTATACCTATTCTAAATTCCTAATTCTTTCAACAATTCCTTCAATCTAGGGTTTGAAGGTCTAACAGCATCAGCATCAACTATTTTCCCTTCAGGATCTAACAAAATAAATCTTGGAATTGAATTGATTCCATATTCTACAATAAATTCAGATTCAAAATTATTATCAGCAAATAGTTGTATACCTCCCAATTCTTCATTTTTCACCATTTCTTTCCAGGTCTTATGAGCATTAGGTTTATCAACTGAAATACTTACAAACTCAATGTTTTTTCCTCTAAACTCTTTTTCTAATGCTTTCAAATAAGGTATTTCTGCTTTACACGGTGCACACCATGTTGCCCAAATATCTAAATAAACATATTTACCTCTTAGATCTTTTAATGACGTTGTACCTCCTTTGCTATTTTCATAATTTTTAAAAACTGGAGATACTTTTCCTTTGGCAAATTTTACCATGTTACTGTGCATTTTTTCATAATTTGAATCTATATACCCAAAAAACATTTTATCATTTCTAGCATCAGCCTTATCGATTATTGAATCTAAGTTTTTCGCCTTGTCTTTAAATCCTTTTAAAATAGATTTTGCCTCAGCAACTTTAGCTTTGTACGCTTCTTTATCTAATTTAAAATAGGTTTTAGGATTTGCCAAATCGCTCATGTAAAACGAGCGTTTATCTTCCATAAAATTATTTGTTACCGCACCTTTTCCTGTATAAACTATACCATCTGAAAATTTATCACCTTTAAACTCTAAATTTAAATCATATCCATTTTTTAAAAATAATGTAATTCTATCATTTCCATTTACCATAGCAAAAACACCGTTAGTTATTTTTAACGTATCTGAAAACGTACCATTGTTATCAACCTCTATATCTTTAGAATATCCTCTTCCTTGAATTGTAATTTTTTCAATATCTCCAGATTTAAGCTTCCCTTTTATTGTTACATAATCTTCAACCTTGTTATTGTTTTTACAAGATATAACTAGTAATGGTAATGCTACTATAAGCCAAATTATTTTTTTCATTTTTCTATTTTTGTTATTATTATATTTTTAATTCGTTAAACAAATCAATCAATTTACTATCAGACGGTCTTGGTGCGTTAGAGTTTACAATATTTCCATTGGGATCTATTAAAATAAATCTTGGAATCCCTTTAATTAAATATTCTTTTACAAAATCTGAATCCCAATCTTTATCTGAAAATAATTGAATTCCTTTTAGTTCTTTTTCTTTTACCATTTTTTGCCACTTATCATGGTCAGCAGACTTATCTACTGAAATACTCACAAATTCAATATTCTTTCCTCTATATTTCCCTTCAAGTTCTTTCAAAAATGGGATTTCTCTCTTGCAAGGCCCACACCATGTTGCCCAAACATCAACATAAACAAACTTCCCTTTCAAATCGTCTAACGATGTAGTTCCTCCAGCGAAATTTTCATAGTTTTTAAATTTTGGAGAAGGTTGACCTTTTGCAACTGTTTTTAATTTCTTATAACTTTCGGTTATTTGTTTATTATTTTCAATATTCGTAGAGTTTGAAATAAATGTTTTATAAAATGTCTCTATATCATCTGTATAAGTAATTCCATACCTCGCATTGTCAAAAAGCAACCTATTTTTTATTGTTTCATTAGGAATACCCCCAACTACTTTTAAAAAAGCAATATCTTCAGAAATGCTATCTATTTTAGCAAGTTCCTTAGCTTTTTTATAATTATTTGATCCAATTAAGTTTTTATAATCAGAAGAAAAAAGAAAATCTTCTTCATTTGTATAATCAAGGTTCTCCAAGTCGCTTAAAAAACCCTCAGAAATTTTAAATTCTGGCATTTTAGCATAATGTGCATGATACATTTCATATATATTCAACTTATTTAGATAAGCATAATTAATATTTCTTAATTCCTTTATTTTAAAATCATTAGAAATATTTTTTTCAGTTTTAATTAGTTCTTCTAAAGTACTTTTAAGTTTATTAAATTTTGTTTTATAATCATTTTCTCCCAATAAATAAACTTCGGTACCAGATCCTATTATTTCATTTGCTACTTTTTCTTTTGCTAATAAATAATTATTAACCGCTGAACCTTTTCCTGAAAAAGCTATCGTGTTTTCAAAATCATTCGCATCAAAAGAAATATTGATATTATTACCTTTTTCTAAGTATAATAACACCTTGTTTTTTCCATCAAAAAGTATGTATGTATTGGTATCTAAGTATAGGGTATCTGAAAAACTACCATCATCAGCTACTCTAATCACTTCTTTGATAGATCTATCTCTACTATTTAAGGTAAGTTCTTTATTTTTATTAGTAATTTCACCATGAACAACAACGTAATCTACTGGTATTTCTTGCTTACAAGAAATCAAAGTAATTACAGTAATAATTAAAAATATTTTATTCATTTTTTTGGTGATTTTTTTTACAATGCACCAAAGATAAAATTTATTCTTCAATTAACTTATTTCAACTTTACTTTAACAAATAATTTGCATATCTTGATTTGATTGTAGAATTTTACACATCAAAAATTTGACCATGAGCAATACACATTTTATTGATTCAAAAATTGTAGATTTCAACCTTTTAAATGAAATACTTTTTCAGGAAAAAAAATTAAAACTCTCAAAAAAAGCTATTGAAAAAATTGAAAACTGTCGTATATATTTAGATAAAAAAATTAAAGACGACACCTCTCCTATCTATGGAATAAATACTGGATTTGGATCTTTATGCAATGTGAAAATTGACAATGATAATTTACGTCAATTACAAGAAAATTTGGTAATGAGTCATGCTTGTGGTACGGGAAGCACCGTTCCAAAAAGCATTGTTAAAATAATGCTTTTTCTTAAAATTCAGTCTCTAAGTTATGGACATTCTGGCGTGCAACTTAAAACCGTTGAGCGACTGATTGATTTTTACAATAATGATATTATTCCTGTTGTTTACACACAGGGTTCTTTAGGTGCATCTGGAGATTTAGCCCCTTTAGCTCACATGGCATTACCGCTAATTGGAAAAGGTGAAGTATATTTTAACAATGAACTTATTTCAGGTGAAGAAATTTTAAAAAAATTTAGATGGG